>NZ_JBHWBS010000007.1:66532-77363 GCF_042735655.1 Streptomyces sp. NPDC059567
CCCGCCGGGGGGTGTTTGGGGGGTCGGGGGGTTTGGGGGGCGCGGGCGGGGCGGCCCCACCGGCCGGCGGGGGGGGGTCGCCCGGGGGGCCCCCCGCCCCCCGGGTCGGGGTCAGCGGTACTCGACCGTAAGCGTCACCGGAGTGGACTGGTTGACGAAGAGATACGCCGTCGAGGCCTGGGCCGATTCGAAGCGGAGCCGGATCTGGGTCGTGCCGGCGCGGTCGAGGGCCGCGAGCGCCGACGCCGACAGATCCGTGGAGGAGGCCGAGCCCGAGGAGAACGAGGCGATCTGGGCCCCGCCCGCGACCGTGGCGGCGGCCGACCAGTCCGAGGCTTCGACGGTGCACGCGCCGAAGCAGCCCGTGGTGACGTCCGCGAGCAGTCTGTTGCCCGCCGGGGACGCCCAGGGATCGCCCGACCCGCTGCTGCGGTTCACCGTCAGATAGGCGCGCGTGATCTCCTTGCCCGCCGGGATCTTCGATGTGTCGAAGGAGAGCAGCGTGCGGTTCACCTTGCCGTCGGTGCCACGGCCGAGCGCCAGCCCGGAGGAGTCCTCCAGCGTGCCCACCACCGGCGCCGATCCGTCGGCGGCGGCCTTCACATAGCCGTCCTGCGCGTCCACGCTCGACAGCGTCACCCGGTCGGTCACGGGCGGGGGAGTGGTGTCGCGCAGCGCACGGACCATGCCCATGATCGCCTCGATCTGCTTGCCGCCGTGCCGTGCGTGCGACGAGTCACCGAGGTAACCCCACCAGTTCCAGCACCCGTTGGGGTTGTCCAGCGTCGTCGTCGGAACGGCCTGCGGGTAGAGCACGATCATGTCGTTGGTGTCCGCGTACTCGTTGAGGTACGCGTTGTCGATGAACCGGGTCCCGAAGCCCTGGTATCCGTACCCCTGCTTGCAGCCGTGCAGCGCCACCATCAGGGAGCAGGACGCGCCCCCGGCGCAGGACGTCGGCACATAGACGAAGCCCTTGTCGTCCAGCGACAGCGGCGCCGCAGAGCCACCGGGCGCGTAGGCGTTCTGGTCGAACTGGATCAGGCTCCCGCCGGGGGACGAGCTGGGCGCGGCGACGGAGCCCAGCAGATGGCCGAGCAGCTCGCGCTCGGCGTCGATGCCGCAGTTGTTGATCCATGGACTCTGCGTGACCGTGCAGGAGTTGGGGCCGAGCGGGCTGATCCAGGCATGCCCGGCCGCCGTGCTCCGGTTGTACTGGACACGGGCGCCGAACCGCCCGTAGTAGTCGGCCAGCGCGTCCGCCACCGGCCGCTTGACCGTCGTGTCGTTCGAGCCGCTGAAGACGTAGACCGGGTCGCCCGCCAGGTTCGCCACCGGATCGACGAGTCCCTGCGCCGACCAGTCCCGGGTGGTCTGCTCCAGCTGGGCGAGCTGAAGGTTCTGCATGGTGTCCATGCAGGCGTAGAGGGCGAGATTCAGGGTGTTCTGCGCGCAGTTGTGCGGTCCCGAGGCGAAGGCCGCCGAACCGCTGAACGTACCGGAGTACGCCACGTGGAGCTGGGTGGCCATGTAGCCGCCCGACGACACCCCGGAGCTGTGGACGGCGTCGATCGTGTACGGCTGGAGGTTGCCCGGCACGGGAGCGGGCGCCGCGGCGGGGGCGGCGGCCGCCGGTGTCGCGACGGGGAAGAGGGTCGCGGCGGCGAACAGCAGCAGAGCTGTCAGCCGGCGCGGCCCGCGTGGGCGGAGCGGGCGGAGTGGACGCATGGGGTCTCCCGGGCGGCTCGTTCAAGTCGGGTCGATGGCCGGGAGGTTAGGGGCGGGCCGCGCGGCCCTTCTATGGGCCCGGCCGCCACAACCAGCGGGGTGGAGTATGGCGCGCCGTCATCTGGCAGCCGCCGCACGGCACTCCCGGGCGACCTGCGACGATGCTTCCATGAACGATGCCTCCACGAACGGTGCCGCCATGAACGATGACGAGCGGGACGGACGGCTGGCCGAGGCGGTCGGACTGCGCGAGCAGGGCCGACAGGAACAGGCGCGGGACCGACTGGTGGAGCTCGCCGCGCGGTACCCCGACGACGCCGAGGTCGCGTACCAGAGCGCCTGGGCCCACGATGTCCTCGGTCTGGAGGCCGAGGCCGTCCCCTTCTACGAGCGCGCGCTGAAGTCTTCCGGCGCCGGGCTCTCGCCTGACGACCGCAGGGGCGCGCTCCTCGGGCTCGGCAGCACCTTCCGCGTCCTCGGCAGGTACGAGGAGGCGGTCGCCACGCTGCGCGGCGCGGTCGAGGAGTTCCCGGACGACGGCGCGCTGCGCACCTTCCTCGCGATGGCTCTGTTCAACACGGGCGAACACCATGAGTCCGCACAGCTGCTGTTGAATCTGCTGGCGACCACGAGCAGCGATCCGGGCGTCCGCACGTACCGGCGGGCCATCGAGTACTACGCGCGGGACCTGAACGAGACCGTGTGAGCGCCCGAGGCGGATGGACGCGGTGCTCCCTTGACCTCAAGCATGGTCGAGGTCGAATGATCGAGCCATGAGCGATCCGAGCAACACGACGAATCTTCAGGACCACTTCGAGATCACCACTCTCATCAGCGGCTTCTTCCGCGTCATGGACGAGCGGCGCTTCGACGAGGGCTGGGCCGACGCCTACTTCACCGACGACCTGCGGACGACGACGCCGATCGGCGTGGCCGAGGGCGCCGACGCCGTCCGTCACGTGGAGGAGGCCATCGGGCGGTTCGCCGCCACCCAGCACATCTCCTCCGACGTGGTCGTCCGGGTCGGATCGGACGGGCGGACGGCCCACGTCCGCTGGAACGCCCATATGACCCACGTCCATCCGGACTCCACCCTCCGGGCGCGCGGCGAGGGCGCCAACCCCCTCTTCACGGTCGGCGGCGTCTACGAAGGGGAGGTCCGACGCACCGGCCAGGGCCGGCGCGGCAGCCGGATGTCGGTGCGGGCCGTCTGGATCACGGGCGAACCGCCCGTACTGCCGGAGGAAGCCGCCGCCCGCGTCGCGGAACGGACCGGCGCTCGGGCGGCCGGCTGAGCCGAGCGGAGAGAGCCCTGCAAGGCGCTGATGCGGCCTGCCCCAAGAAGCAGTTCTAGTCGTTGACCGCGGTCAGCAGGACCACGGCGTCCTCCAGGGCGGTGAGCCCATGCCGCTCCTTCGGGATCATCTGGAGCGCCCCCGCCGACAGCTCCTCGGACCAGCCGGCCGCCGTCAGCCTCACGCGCCCCCGCAGGACCTGCAGACTCGCCGCCGGTGGTGCGTTGTGCTCGTCGAGGGCCGTGCCCGACACCAGCGCGATCACGCTCTGCCGGAGCACCCCGTCGTGCACCACCACATGGGCGCTCCGGCCGTGCGCGGCGGTGCGCGCGGCGGCCAGGTGTTCGTCGGCGAGGGCCGCGAGATCATGCATCGTCTCTCCCTGCGAGGGTGCGCGGGTCGTGAGTCCCAGCCTCGCGCGTGTCGCCCGGTGCGCAACTCGGGACGGTACGGCGTGTCGCGGCGACCGCGAGGGCGGCGAGCGCCGTGAACCCGGCCGCGGCCGTGACCGTCACCGCCCAGCCGTACGCCCCGTACAGCCACACCGCCGTGAGCGACCCGATCGCACCGCCGGCGAACGTGGACAGCATGAAGACGGTGTTCACCCGGGCCGCGATCCGGCTGCCGAGGCCGAAGATCCTCGCCTGGTTGGCCACCTGACAGGCGCTGGTCCCCAGGACCAGCAGATTCGCCCCGATCGCCAGCGCCACGGGCGAGCGCGCCCCGAGCCCGACGACGAGGAAGGAGACCGCCACGCAGAGCAGCGACCAGGCGTTCACCACCCGCGTGCCGAACCGGTCGGTGAGCCGTCCCGCGTACGCCGAGAGCAGCGCCCCGGGCAGGCTCAGGAGCCCGAAGAGCCCCGCCGCCCCCGGACCGAGGCCCAACGGCGGGGCGGCCAGGTGGAAGGCGAGCGTCGCCCAGAAGACGCTGTACGCCGCGAAGACCGCGGCGCCGGTCAGCGCCGACGCCCGTACCGCCGGGTGCTCGACGAAGAGCCGGGGCAGGCTCGCGAGCAGCCGCGGGTACGCCGGCCGGTGCGAGGTGGGCCCGGCGCGCTCGGGCAGGGCGCGGGGCACGACGATCAGCAGGACGGCCGTCGCCGCAGCGGCCAGCAGATAGGCCGTGCGCCAGCTTCCGCCGGCGTCCGCGGCCGCTCCCGAGACGGTACGGGAGACGGTCGAGCCCAGCGTGAGCCCCAGACCGATGAGCCCCACGACCCGACCGCGGTCGCCGGGCTCGGCGAATGCGGCCGCGACCGGGGTGAGGACCTGCGGCAGGACGGCGGTGGTGGAGACGGCGAGGGTGGCGACCGTGAGGGTGAGGACGTTCGGCGCCGCCGCGGCCACGAGCAGTCCGACGCTGGTCAGCGCGAGCAGCACGCTGGTGAGGCGGCGCAGCCGAGCGGTGTCGGCGAGCGGAACGATGAGCAGCAGTCCGAGCGCGTACCCGAGCTGGGCGGCCGAGGAGACCAGGCCCGCCGTGTGCTGGGAGACGCCCAGGCCCTGTGCAATGGCGTCGAGCAGCGGTTGGGGGAAGTAGATGTTGGCGACGGTGACCGCCCCCGCCACCGCCATCACAAGGACGTTCGGCCGGGTGACGGGCCGGGAGACGGCGGCCCGCGGGGCCGTGTCGGTCGGCTGTTTCATGCCCCTCAGGCTGCTGTCCGCCGACCCGGCCGATCAAGGTGGAACAATGCAAGCGGCGTTTAGTGAAACTCAACGATGGGGGTCGGGGCGATGCTCGAACGGCACGAACTGGAGGCGTTCCTGACGCTCGCCGAAGAGCTGCACTTCGGCCGCACGGCCGAACGTCTGGGCGTCTCCACCGGCAGGATCAGCCAGACCGTCAAGAAACTGGAGCGCCGGGTGGGCACGCCGCTGTTCGAGCGCACCAGCCGCAGCGTCCGCCTCACCCCGGTCGGCCGCCGCCTCGACGACGACCTGCGCCCCGCCCATCGGCAGATCCTCGCCGCCCTGGAACGCGCCACGGCCGCCGGCCGTGGTGTCCACGGCACGCTCCGGGCCGGCTTCGGCGCTCCCTGGAGCGGCGAACTGCTCGCCACGGCCGCCGACGCCTTCCTCGCGAGCCACCCCGGCTGCGAGATCCACATCAGGGAGGTGCCGCTCGACGGCGGGGTCCGGCCGCTCCAGGACGCCGAACTCGACGTCCTGCTCACCGCCTTCCCGGCCCGTGAACCCGGGCTCACGACCGGCCCCGTCCTCTCCAACGAGCCCCGGGTCCTCCTCGTCCCGGCCGCCCATCCTCTCGCCCGCCGGGAGTCCGTCTCGCTCGACGACCTCGCCGGCGTGCCACTGATCGCCCCGGCGGGCGCCAACTCCCGCTCCTGGCTGGACGCCCACTACCCCGCGCGCACCCCCTCCGGGGCGGTCATCCCGCGCGGTCCGGTGGCCGCCTCCTGGCAGGAGGTCCTCTCCTACGTGAGCGCCGGCCGCGGAGTCTCCCCGGGCTCGGCCCGGGGCGCCCACTACCACCCGCGCCCGGGCGTGTCCTACGTACCCCTGCGCGACGCGCCGCCCGTCGAGTACGGCCTCGTCTGGCCGACGTCCGCCGAGAACGCGCTGATCAGAGCATTCGCCGAGACGGTGGCCGCACAGCGTTGAGGGAAGGCGGGGCGGTGTGTCCCGTCGGGGGCGGGGGAAGCGCCGCGGCTACGGTGGGCCGGTGCAGCGTGCCTCAGACCGCGTGACGCTCGCCGTGTTCCTGACCGTGGCGGTCCTCGCGGGCGGAAACGCGGTCGGCGTCCGATTCAGCAACCGTGAACTCGATCCGCTCTGGGGCGCGGCCGTGCGGTTCGGCGCCGCCTCGCTGCTCCTCCTGGCCGTGATGGCCGTACGCCGACTGGAGTTCCCGCGCGGCCGCGCGCTCGCCGGGGCGATCCTCTTCGGCGTCCTCAACTTCGGCGTGACCTTCGCGCTCGCGTACTACGCGCTGGTCCGCATCCACGCCGGACTCGGCCAGACCATCCTGTCCCTGGTCCCGCTCGCGACCCTGCTGCTCGCCGTGGCGCAGCGCCTCGAACGCTTCCGCCGCATGGCGGCCGTCGGCACCGTCTTCGCCACCGCCGGAGTCGCGGTCATCTCGCATGCATCCCTGGACGGCGGCGTCCCCGTGCCGTCCCTTCTCGCGATCCTGGGCAGCATGCTGGCGTTCGCACAGGCCACCGTCCTCGTGCGGCGGCTGCCGAAGGTCCACGCGGTCACGATGAACGCGGTGGGCATGACCGCCGCTTCCGTCCTGCTGTTCGCCGGCTCCCTCGCCGCCGGCGACACCTGGCGCCTCCCGGACCGCGCCGCGACCTGGTGGGCGCTGGCCTATCTGGTCGTGGCCGGCTCCGTGCTGACCTTCGTCCTCTTCCTCTTCGTGGTCCACCGCTGGGACGCGTCACGGGCGGCGTACGTCTTCGTCGTCATCCCCATCGTCACCATCCTGGTGTCGGCCTGGCTGGACGACGAACGCCTCACGGCCTCGCTGCTGATCGGCACGCCGCTCATCCTGACAGGGGTCTACCTGGGAGCCCTGCGCAAGGGTCCCGCACAAGAGCGCTCCGCCTAGGCGGAGCGTGCGGTGGACCCGGTGCGCCTCTCGCCGGGAGACCATGCCCGCCACGACGCCCACTGACCCGTCGTCACCGGGCCCCGACGGGTGGGGGCATGATCGGGTCCATGAGTGAGATCACGCTGATGTCGGACCCCAAGGTCGCCGCCGTCCCCGTCCAGGAGTGCGGCGAACGGCTCGTGGACGTACGCGCGGAGGGCTCCCTGCTCGTCGACCCGCGCAAGCGGGACGGAGCGGGCGCCTTCGCCCATCTGCGCGTGGGTGTCCTCGACCGGCTGCTCCGGGCCCAGGAGCGGCTGCCGGACGGACTGCGGCTCCTGTACGTGGAGGGCTACCGCCCCCTGTCCCTGCAGCGGCGGTACTTCACGGAGTACGGCGACGAACTGCGCGCCGCCCACCCCGACTGGCCCGCCGAGGACGTCCACGCCGCGGCCGGCCGCTACGTCTCGCCGCCCGAGCTCGCGCCGCACAGCGCCGGCTCGGCCGTGGACCTGACCCTCGCCGATTCCGACGGGAGGGAGCTGGACCTGGGCACCCGGATGAACGCGAGCCCGGAGGAGAGCGCGGGGGCCTGCTACACGGACGCCGCCGGGATCACCGCCGCGGCCCGGCGGAACCGGGAGATCCTCAGTGCCGCGCTCACCGGTGCCGGGCTCGTCAACTACCCCACCGAGTGGTGGCACTGGTCGTACGGCGACCGCTACTGGGCCCTCGCGACGGGCGCGCCCGCGGCCCTCTACGGACCGAGGGACATCTGAGCGGAGGCCGTTGTCAGTGGTGTGGGGAACGATGGTCGCATCGGTGATCGAGAGGTGAAGGGGATCGCATGTCCATCACGAACCAGCAGGTGACGGAGTACGCGTTTCTGCGCGCGCTGTACGAGGACGGGTACTACCCGGACAGCGTCGTCGACAAGGGGAAGGCGATCCTGCAGCGGCTCTGCGAGCGGATCGAGGCCGAGCAGCCGGCCGATCTGACGGCGCTGTACGCGCTCACGGAGGTGGCCACCGAGGAGTTCAACGCCCTGGAGGCGGACTTCCTGGAGGCCGGGAGCGAGATCGAGACCGTCGCCCGTGAGGAGATCGCCGAGAACTTCTGGTTCGTCGCCACGGCCTACGGATTCGAGGACGCCGACGCGGAGGAGCTGGTGGCCGCCCGGGAGTGGTGACGGCATGGTGTCACCCGGCTGTTCGCCGCGTGCGCGCGGTCGGTAGGTTCGCCTCATGACTGCGCAGCGAGCCGACGTCCACCACTCGCCCTCGACCTGGCAGCAGCCGGTCCCCGCAGCGGCCTCGGCCGAACGGGCCGCGCTCGTCGAGGGGACGGCGCGGGCGATCCTGGCTCGCGGGACCGGCCGCCTGCTCGTCGGAATCGACGGACTCACCGCGGCCGGCAAGACCAGCTTCGGGCACGAGCTGGCCGCATGGATCGCGGGCACGGGGCGGCCGGTGCTCCGGGCGACGCTCGACGACTTCAAGAACCCGTGGAAGGACCGGCACCTCTACGACCGGGAGTCCGGGGAGGGCTACTACCGCAACGCGTACGACTACGAGCGGGTCAGGAGTCTGCTGCTGGACCCCGCCCGGTCGCCGGAGGCGGACTCCTGCGCCCTGTGCGGCATCGACCCGCTCACCCAGATCGACCACTCCGCACAGCGGACCCCGCTCGGCCCGGACGCCGTGCTCGTCGTGGACGGCGTCTTCGCCTTCCGTCCCGAGATCGACGACTACTGGGACTACCGCGTCTGGCTCGACGTGGACCCCGAACTGTCGGTACGACGCGGCGCGCTGCGGGACCGGAACTGGGCGGGCACGGACGCGGAGGCGATTCACCGGGACCGCTATCTGGTGGCGGAGCGCATCTACCTCGCCGAGGTCGACCCGCTGCCGAGGATGGACGTCCTCATCGACAACACGGACTTCGCCCGCCCCCGCGTTCTGGCCCCACGCCGCCCCGCCGTGACCGGCCGTGAGGAGTTCGACGCCCTCGTCGTCCGTACCGACTACGGCGACGAGAGCGCGTGGCAGGAGGTGCGGGCCGCCCTGGCCGCGGACGCCGACTTGACCGCACTCGTGGTCGATGACCCGGCCTGGGCCGGAGCCGCCGCCGACGAGGTGCTGGCGGCCGTCGCCGGAGACGAGGAGCTGGGTGTGGTGTTCCTCGCCGACGCGACGACGATGACGTCTTCGCACCGCGGCCTGCTCGCCGTCACGACGGAGACCCGCGCCGACTTCGACGACGACGAGGACTACGCCCGACTGACCGAGTTCGGCACACGGTTCCGTACGGTCCCGGCGGGAGTGCACAGCATCAACGCCAACCTGGCCATCGCCAACATGGGCTTCGAGGAGTTCGCCGCGGAGGCGCGGCGTGACCCGGACGGGCTCTTCCGGAACTTCGAGTGAGGCGCGCCCGGCCGGTGGACGTTCCGGACGGGCGCGTTCAGTGGGTCAGCCGACGAAGATCTCGGTGAGGGACCAGACCGCCAGGCCCGCCATGCACAGGCCGCCGATGCGCTGGACGGTCTTCAGCGGGACGCGCTTCGCGATGAATCGGCCCGCCACCAGGGCCAGGGCGGAGACGCTCATCAGGGCCGCGGCCGCGCCGATCGCCGTCGACCATGTGCCGTTGGTGGCGGCGAGGTTGGCGGTGGTGATCTGCGTCAGGTCGCCCCACTCACTGATGAAGACGGCCATGAACGCGGTCGAGTAGACGGGCCAGAAGCCTGTCACCGTCCTGCCGCCCGCGTCGTCCTCCCCGTCGTCGCCCCCGCCGCGCAGCAGCATGAACGCGCCGAAGGCGAACAGCAGGGCCGAGATGAGCTTGACGATCCAGTCGGGCAGAAGGCCGATGAGGCTGCCGGCGCCCACGGCGATGGCGACGTGCACGATGAACGCGGTCGAGGTGCCGAACCAGACGTACAGCGGACGCATCCGTGTGCCCATGGCGAGGGACGCGAACATCGTCTTGTCGGGAAGCTCGGCAAGGAAGATCAGCCCGAAGGCGGTGAGGATCGCCAAGGGGTCGAGGTGCATACCGGGGCTCTCTGCTCGGTCCGGGCCCGGGATTCGCACGGCACCACGGTGGGCGACGGGAAGAACCACTCGGCCCGGCATGACGGACCACGCCCACAGGATGCGGACATGGCGAATGCCTGGCCGAAGGTCTCGCCCGTCCGCGCTTCCGCATGGACCCGGCCACCGGGAACCCGAGGGTTCCAGTGTGTCGACGACCGGTTCGCAGGGCTACTCCCCTTCGCTGCGGACAAGTGTAGCGGAGGGTTCCGTCGATCTTGGTAGACGCTGTCTACGGATACCTGGTAGACAGTGTCTATGACTGACGACACCGAGACCGGACTGCGCGGCCGACTGGTCGACGCCGGCGTCGAGCTGGTCCATGCGGAAGGGGCTCAGGCGCTCTCCCTCCGGGAGATCGCCCGGCGCGCCGGGGTCTCCCACGGGGCGCCCCGCCGCTACTTCCCGACCCACCTCGACCTGCTGTCGGCCATCGCCCACGAGGGCTTCGTCGAGCTCACGGACCGTGTCACCGCCGCGCTCGCGGCAGGACCCGAAGCCCCCGACGACCCGCGCGCCGAACTCGACGCCCTCGCCCGCGTCTACCTCGACTTCGCCCTCGGCCGCCGAGGGATGTACGAGCTGATGTTCCGCCACGACCTGCTCGAAAGCGGGCGGCTCGGGCTGCGCGAGACCAGCCTGCCGCTCTTCGACCTCCTCGCCCGGCTCGTCGCCCGCGTCCGCCCGGCGTCCGGCCCGGGCCCCGGACCGGCCGCGGTGGCGGCCGCGCTCTGGGCGAACCTGCACGGCATCGCCCAGCTCTGGGGCTGGGGGAGCCTCCAGCTGGCCGCCCGTACGGACGACGTGGAGCCGTTGCTCCGAGCCGCGCTCGACGCCCACCTCGGCCCCGAGGGAGGCGTGCGGTGATACGGCAACGGCAGCTGACCCTCGCCTGCAGCGTCGTCGGGGCCGCCGTCGTCGCCCTCGACGGCACCGTGCTCACCCTCGCGCAGCCGGCCCTCCAGCGCGACCTCGGCGCGAGCTTCGCCCAGGTGCAATGGACCAGCACCGGATACCTCGTCGCCGTCGCGAGCCTGCTCGTCTTCCCGGGCCCGCGCCGCGCCCCCCACGGCCCCCCGCGGGGCCGCGCGCGTATAAACAAAACCCAGCCCACCAGACCCAGTTACAACTCGGTTTCGGTGTTGTGCGTTGTTC
>NZ_JBHWBS010000007.1:77373-110529 GCF_042735655.1 Streptomyces sp. NPDC059567
CAGCCCGCCCCCCCCCCCCCCCCCGCCCCCCCCCCCCGCCCCCCGCGGGGCGCAGCCCCCCCGTTGTAATGCCCACCCCCTCGCTACCGGGGCGGGGGGGGGGTTGTTTTTTTGGTGGGGGGCCCCCCCCCCGCGACCGCTACGGCCACCGGCGGCTCTTCGCCCTCGGAACGCTCGGATTCGCCGCCGCGTCGGCGGGCATCGCGCTCGCCCCCGGGATCGGCTGGGTGATCGGCCTCCGCGTGCTCCAGGGCGTGTGCGGGGCGCTTCTGCAACCGGCCACGCTGGGGATGCTGCGCGCCGCGTTCCCGCCCGACCGGCTGGCCATGCCGGTCGCCCTGCGCACCAGCGCGATCGGTCTCGCCGCCGCGGCGGGGCCGCTCATCGGCGGTGCGCTGGTCAGCGGCAACGGCTGGCGGTCCGTCTTCGTCCTCACCGCGATCCCGGCCGTCGTGATCGGCCTGCTCGCCCTCGCGGTCCCCGCCCCGACGGCGGCCGTCGGGGCGGTACGTGCCCTCGGCCCGGTCGCTGCCCCCGGCCCGGTCGCGGCTCCCGTACCGGGCGAACGCCCAGCCGACGCCCGCGCGTCCGCTCACCCCCCGCCGCGCCCGCGCGGCGGCTCCCTCGCCGCGCTCGACCTGCCCGGCGCCGTCCTGCTCGCCGTCACCCTGGGTTGTCTGGTCCAGGTGCTGGTGGCGGCGCCGGAGTCCGGCTGGACCTCGATGACCACGCTCGCCCTCGGTGTCGCCGTCGTGGCCGGAGCGGCCTTCGCCCGGCACGAGCGGCGCACCGCCCGTCCGCTCGTGCCGCCGGCCCTCCTGCGGTCCCGGCCCGTCGTCGCGGGCCTCGTCACGCTCCTGACCGCGTCGGCCGCGCTCTTCGGCTCGCTCTTCGTCGCGACGTACTTCCTCCAGGACGTCCGCGGACTCGACCCACTGGCGACCGGCCTGTGGGTGCTGCCCCTCGCCGTCATGATGGTGGTCGGCGCTCCCGTCGCGGCCCTGCTGCAACGCCGATTCGGCCCACGCCCTACGACGGCCGGCGGGGGAGCCCTGCTCGCCCTCGGCGTGCTGCTGCTCTCCCGGCTCGACGCGTCGGCGACAGCGCTGCCGACCGGTGCCTGCTTCGCCCTGGTGGGCGCCGGGTTCGGCACGGTCATGGCCACCGCCACCGCCGTCGTCGTACACCGGGCGCCCGTCGCCGAGGCCGGCGTCGCCGGCGGACTCCAGCAGACCGCCATGAACATCGGCCCGGCGCTGGGCGTCGCCACCGCGACCCTGCTGCTGACACTCGACGCGAACGCCGGCTTCGTGCCCGCGATGGAGACCACGTTCCTGGTCCTGACCGCCGTCGCGGCGCTCGGCGCGGCGGCCGCGCTCGGACTGCCCGGCCGCGCCGCGCCCGCGAAGGAGCCGGAGCTTCCCCGACCCGTGCCCCGGCCCTGACCGGCCGCGGACACCTGCCGCGGGCGCCGGGCCACGTGGGGGACACCCTGGTGCCCGCGCCGGTCCCGTCGCGGACACGCCCGGTACCGGCGTCCGGCCCCCACCGCACTCACTGCGTACGATCACGAAATGCCCTCAGGCGATCACCGCGACCGCTCCCTCTCCCGGCCGCGTACGCAGATCAACATCGGCCGGGCGCTCCCGGTCCTGGTCATGATCCTGACGGTGCTGGCCGACAGCCTCACCGCCGACGCGGAACGCTACGACCGGCTCCTGGCCGCCGCGCCCGCCCTCGCCGCCGTCACCTGGAGCGTCCGGGGCACCGCCCTGATCGGGCTGCTCGCCATGGTGGTCGGCGGGGTGCTCGCGGCGGACAGCGGTGAGCCGTTTTACCCCGTCATCGTGGCCAACGAACTGGCTCTGGCGGCAGTGACCGCGGTCGCCGTCTGGGTGAGCCGGGCCCGGCTGCGCTACGAGCGGAACCTGCGCGAGGTCACCGCCATCGCCGACGTCGTGCAACGGGTGGTGCTCCGCCCGCTCCCGCCCCGGCTCGGCCCCGTCGACCTCCACCTGCTGTACGTCGCCGCCGCCGCCAAGGCCCGGATCGGCGGCGACTTCTACGAGGCCGTCCACGTGTCCGGCGCCGTGCGGCTGATGCTCGGCGACGTCCAGGGCAAGGGTCTCGGCGCGGTCGAGACCGCCTCCGTGCTGCTCGGCTCCTTCCGCGCGGCCGTCTACGACACCCCGGACCTGTCCGCCCTCGCCGACCGGCTGGAGGAGGGCCTCAGCCGCTACGGCGCCTGGGACCCCGACTCCGACGCGGCCGAACGCTTCGCCACCGTCGTCCTCGTCGAGATCCCCGACGAGGGGAACGTCGCACGCCTCCTCAGCTGCGGCCATCCCGCCCCGCTGCTCCAGCACGGCACCCGCGTACGGCCCGTCGACTTCACCGACCCGTCCCTGCCGGTCAACCTGGCCGTCCTGCTCCCCGCCCACCACCGGGTGGAGGAGGTCCCCTTCGGGCCGGGGGACCGGCTGCTGCTGTTCACCGACGGAGTCAGCGAGACCCGCGACCGCGCCGGCACCTTCTACCCCCTCCAGGAGCGGATGTCCCGGTGGGTGGCGGAGCCGGGCGAACGCCTGCCCGCCCTCCTCCACGAGGACCTGTCCGACTACGGCTCGGGCGGCCTCGACGACGACGTGGCCGCGGTCCTCGTCGTACGGCGCCCCTAGAGGCGCCGACCCCGGCCGCCTAGACCGCGTCCGGCACCGACTCGTACAGCACCGTGTGGAACCGGCCCTCCGACTCCCGTCCCGCCGGATCCGCGCCCAGCGCGCGGACCGCCTCGACGGCGAAGCGCTGCTCACCGGCGTCGGTGAACAGCCGCTGCGGATACGTCCGTGCCGGATCGGCGAAGGTCCGCAGGCCATAGGTCGCCAGACACTCGGCGATCGGCCGGTACGAGACCGTACGCAGGACGAACGCGCTCACCCGCAGCGGCCGCCCGGACCATTCGAGGAGCGCGGCGAAGGTGCGCCGGGTGAGATAGCTGCCGCCGCCGGTCAGCGTGATCAGACCGACGCCGGCCATCGCCGCCCGCAGTCGGGGGCTCGGTGGCGCGCCCTCCTCCAGGTTCTCCGCGAAGGCGTCGTCGAGGAGCCCGACCTCGCGCGCGTACCGCAGCGCGTGCCCCGCCACATCCAGCCCGATGACCGGCGCGGCGTCAGAGCGGCGCCGGGCGGCGTAGAACTCCTTGTCCTGTACGGCCAGTTCGGCGGAGGTCAGACCGCCGGCCGCCGGATCGGTGTAGCGCGCGTACAGCTCGGCCATGGTGACGTCGTGGTTCATGAGCGCGGCGTTGATCCCGTACGAGCAGCACAGGTCGAGCACCGTCCCGCCGCCCCGCTCGGCCGCCGCGCGCCGGAAGGCGCCCTGGGCCTGCTGGGGTATCTCGTACTCCAGCGGCGCGAGGCGCCGGAAGTACGCCCGTGGGTCGGGCTGGTCGTAGATGTCGTCGAACCGCGCCTTGCCGCCCGTACCCGACCCGGACCCGTTCATCCGTCCCGCCTCCCTCGAACCGGCGGCACCCGCCCCGTACGCGACTCGCGCCACAGGCACCGCATCCGGTGGGCATCCTGCTCGGAAGGCGACCCGGCGCTCGCGTCCGCATCGGGGGCGCACAAGAACTCCACCCGGACCGCGGGGCGGCTCCAGGGCGGGGCCCACCCCTCCAGGATGGTCTCGCCTTCGGCCGACCGCACGGGGGAGGGTGCCGGGAGCGGCCGGGCGCCCCGGGGCCGCCCCGTCCCAAACGTGGACTTCCGGGCATTCGGTGTCGCTCATGCCCGGGTTCGGTGCCTCGCGCGCTGTTCATGCGCTCTCTGGTGGCTCTGTCCGCAATGCGTTTGGCTGGGCCGGCCGTCCGCGGAGCGGACGGTCAGCGGACGATCAGCAGTTCAGACGAGAGGAACGGGTGCACGTGCCCCAGGAGAATCCCTTCAGCTCGCTCGACGACTTCGGCTCCGACGACCATGGAATCACCGCCGCGGAGATCGCCCAGCTCTCCGAAGACGGGGTGTGGGCCGCGGACGGGACGGTCCATCCCGTCGCCGTACGGCTCGGTCGGACCCTCACCGTCGCCCTCCAGAACCGCGGCGGCGACGGAACGCTCCCGGGCGACCTGAGCGAGACCGTCCGGCAGGTGCTGGGCCTCGCCGTTCCCGCCTACCCCCGGATCGAGACGTCGGACGGCCACAAGCTCTCCGCCTTCACCCTCAAGCAGCTCGCGCCCGGCCCCCACCCGCTCGTCGTGGTGCCGGCCGGCTGGCATCCGTTCGGCTGGCCCCTCTTCATGTGGGCTTACCTCACCCTGGCGCGGAGGGGCTACCACGTCCTCGCCTACACACCCCGCGGGCTCGGCCTCCCCCTCCTGCCCTCCACCTCCGAGGGCTTCATCGACGTCGGAGGCCCGTACGACTGGGCCGACGGCTCCACCGTCATCGACTACGCCGTCGACCATCTCGCGCCCAGCGCCATCGGCTTCTTCGGGGAGTCGTACGGCTCCGGCATCAGCCAGCTCGTCGCCGCCCACGACGAGCGGGTCGACGCCGTCGTGGCGCTGAGCACCTGGGGCAACCTCGGCACCAGCCTGTACGACCACCACACCCGGCACGTCAAGGCCGTCGAGGCGCTTCTGAGGCTCACCGGAGGCCCCGTGGAGGACAAGTTCGACGAGGAGAACCGGCGCATCCTCGCGGACTTCCAGGCCGACCGGAACATGGACGCGGTGGTCACCTGGGGGAACGTCCGCGCACCCGAGTCGTACGTCGGCCTGACCAACGACCACGGCACGCCGACCTTCTTCTCCAAACACCTGGCACGAGGGCCTGTTCCCGGTCAACGAGGTCCTGACGACCTTCAACCAGCTGGAGGTGCCCAAGCGCCTCAACATGTGGATCGGCGACCACGCCGCACCCGAAGGCGCCGGGCTCGTCCGCCCGGTCGCCGAGAGTGAACCGCTGGCCGAGGCGTACGACTGGCTCGACCGCCATCTGAAGGGCGCCGCGAACGGGGTGGACGACTGGGACCAGGTCTGCAACCAGGTCATGTTCACCTATGTCACCGAACCGGAGCTGGACCCGGTGACCGGGGAGCCGACCGGCAGGAACACCATCGTCGAGAAGGCGAAGCGCGAACAGCGCGCCGACTGGTCCGACGTCACGACGAGCATCGAGCGGTTCGGCCTGACGGGCGGCGGGGGACAGGGGGCCGACGGCAGGCTCGTCGCGGGCGAGGCGACCGGCTGGGAGCGCGCGTTCGTCGCCGGCGTGGACACCGAGGCCACGGCGATGGAAGCGCTCATGAAGACCGGCCAGGAGGAATGGGCCGGCAACCCCAGGATCTACGACTCCCGGAAGATCGACCGCGCCCACGCCGTGGTCTGGACGACGGAGCCGCTGACCGAAGGCCGGCGCGTCCGCGGCATCCCGCGGCTGCGCCTGACCGCCCGCAGCACGGCCCGCTCCGCGAGCCTCTTCGCCCATCTCTTCGACGTCGCACCCGACGACACGGCCCGGATCATCACGCACGAGCCCTTCAACCTGTACGGACTGACGCCCGATCAGGAGACCGCGGTGGAGTGGCCCTTGCAGGCCGCCGCGTACGACATCGCGGCCGGACACCGGCTGATGCTCGTCATCGACAGCAAGGACCCGTTGTACGGAGACGCCTCCGTCGCCTGGACGCAGACCGTGATCGGCTCACCGGAGGGCGACCCGTCCATCCTCGATCTGCCGCTCGGCTGACGTCGACGATCGATGCGGGGCGGGGGCCACTCTCGCACCTGTGTTCTCGGGCGGCGATTTTGTGTGTAGGGGGGGGGGGGGGGGGGGCCCCCCCCCCCCCCCGCGCTCTCTAGTCCTCCGGGTCGTGCGCCCGGCGGGCCTCGCGCAGGCCGAGATGCTCCCTCAGTGTCGTACCGGTGTAGGCGCTCCGGTACGCCCCTCGTTCCTGGAGCTCCGGCACGAGCAGGTCCACGACGTCGTCGAGCCCGTCGGGAATCAGATACGGCGAGATGTTGAAGCCGTCGATCGCGCCGTGCCGCGCGAAGCGAACGAACTTCTCGGCGAGACCGGCGGGCGTGCCCACATGCCCGCGCTGCGGCCCCAACTCGATGACCGTCTCGCGCAGGGACCAGCCGTTGGCCTCCGCCTTCGCCCGCCACTCGGCCACCACGGCCCGCGGATCGGCGATCCTGCGCGCGCCGAACGCGCCCGTGTTCTCCACGACCACCGGGTCCTCGGCGGGCAGCGGTCCGTCGGCGTCGCGCCCCGAAAGATCGATGCCCCACAGCAGACCGGCGATGCCCAACGCGGCGGCGGGCGTGACCTGTTCGAGCCGTACCCAGCGCGCCTTCTCCTCCGCCTCCTTCTCGGTGGCCCCGATGATGATCTCCGTACCCGGCAGGATCCGCAGATCGTCCTCGGGCCGCCCCGCCGCCCGCAGCCGGCGCCGGATGTCCTCGGCGAAGGCGAGCGCGTCGTCGAACTCCGTACCGTGGGCGGAGAAGATGACGTCCGCGTGCCGGGCGGCGAAGTCGCGGCCGTCCGCGGAGTCGCCCGCCTGGAAGATCACCGGATGGCCCTGTGCGCTGCGCGGCAGTGTGGGGGCGAGGTCGAGGTCGAACTGCGCCCCTCGGTGGCGCACCCGGTTCACCGCGCCGGGCACCGACCAGGACCGGGCGTCGACGGTGTCGGCGATCGCACCGTCGGCCCAGCCGTCCCAGATCGCCCGGGCGGTGGTCAGGAACTCCTCGGCGCGCCGGTAGCGGTCGGCGTGGTCGAGGAATCCGCCGCGCCGGAAGTTGGCGCCGGTCCAGGCGTTGTCGGTCGTGACGATGTTCCAGCCGGCCCGGCCCCGCGAGAGGAGATCGAGCCCCGAGAGGCGCCGTGCGAGGTCGCCCGGCTCGTTGAACGTGGTGTTCGAGGTGCTCACCAGACCGATCCGGTGCGTCACCGCGGCGAGCGCGGAGAGCTGGGTGATCGAGTCGGGGCGTCCGGCGACGTCGAGATCGTGGATGCGGCCGTCCACCTCGCGCAGCCGCAGCCCGTCGCCGAGGAAGAAGGCGTCGAAGAGGCCGCGTTCGGCGGTCTGCGCCACCCTGCGGAACGAGTCCGGGTCGATCTGCGAACCGCTCGCGGGATCGGACCAGATCGTCCAGTGGTTGACCCCCTGGAAGAACACGCCGAGGTGCAACCGGGCGTCCGGGCGCGGCACATCGGAGAGGTCGGTGCGGGTCATCGTGCGGCCTCCTCGGCGAAACGGCTCGCGGGGCGGGGGAGGCCCAGCGCGGTGCGGAGCGTGGCGCCCGGCAGCGGGCGGACGGCGATCCGGCGGACGAAGAGCTCCGGGAGGACCAGACGGGACAGCACGGCCAGATCCTCGTCGAGGACGAGCGGATGCAGCCGCACTCCGTCGACGTGACGGCCCAACTCTTCCAGGAGCGCGACGAGTCCGGACGCGGAACCGGTGTAGCGCAGCCGGTTCCCGTCGTCCGGCGAGGGCGGCCCCCAGGGCGCGTGGCGCTCCAGATCCGCGATCCGCTCCCGGGCCGACTCCCGCGGGGTGTCCAGGGCCACCTCGACCTCGGCGAACGCGAGCGGCGCGCCGGCGGCGGCCGCGGCCTCCCCCACCTGGGCCGGGGTGGCGCCGTCGGCCAGGGCGATGTCGATCAGCTCGGGCGGTACGAGACCGGTGCGGGCGATCACCACCGGCCGGCCCTGGGGCGGTCGCGGCACGATCGCTGGGCCCTTGACCGCGTACGTCTCGCCCGTGAAGTCGATGTAGTGCAGACGGTCCCGGTCGAGATAGCGGCTCGTGGCAACGGACCGGATGACGGCGTCGTCCTCCCAGGAGTCCCACAGGTCGCGCACCACGCGGAGCGCGTCATGGGCCTCCCGCGCGAGGGCCTCGGCACCCCCCACCCGAGGCCGCCCCCAGGCGCGGGCGGCCTCGGCGCTCTCCTCGGTGGTCACCAGCCACGCGGCGCGACCGGTGGAGACGTGATCGAGGGAGGCGAGCTGCGAGGAGACGTGGAACGGCTCGGCGTAGGTGGTGGCGACGGCCGGGGCGATGCCGAGCACACCGGTCGACGCGGCGATGAACGCGGCGCGCTCCACCGCGCCGACGCGTCCCACCGGGTCGGTGCCGGAGCCGGGCGGGAGGAGGCTGTCGTCCAGGGTGACGAAGGTGAATCCGGCGTTCTCGGCTACGGCCGCGACCCGCGCGAGCCGGCGCGGGCTCAGCAACTCACCGGGTGTGTGGGCGGCCCGCCGCCAGGCGGCCGGATGAGCACCGTCGCCGTCGATCTCCACGGCGAGACGCAGGGCTGGATGGGGCATGGGGGTCCTTCCGAAGGCACACGTGAAACCGCCGGGCGCGTCGAGGACGCGACCGGGGCGAGGAGGTGATCAGACGTGTGCGGAAGGACAGATGGCGGAGGACGTACGGCAGAAGTCGACATGCCGCCGGCAGCACAACCGCGCACCGGCCCGCACGCCACCACGGGGCGTCGCAGTCGGTGTCCGCACAGGTGCCTCCACACATTCGGAAGGGAACGCTTCAGCTTAGGCAGGCGACCTTCCGGGCTGTCAAGAACGTTTGTCCGCCCATGCGGTGGGGTGCGATGCGCCGCCGGGGCGCCTCGTCGGACTGACGGCTCAGCCGCCGAGCGCGTGGCCCGTCGTCGCGTCGACGTGGTCCGGGATCTCGTCGTGGCGGTCGCCGACCGACAGCGTGCCCGTGGGTTCGAAGAGCAGGATCGACGCGCCGGACGGGGCGTACGGGCGGTGCTCGACGCCTCGGGGGACGGTGAAGACCGAGCCGCGCGGCAGCGTCACCGTGCGCTCCACCCCCTCCTCGCGCAGCGAGATGTGCAGCTCGCCCTCGATCACGAGGAAGAACTCGTCGGTGTCGTCGTGCGCATGCCACACATGCTCGCCCGCCACCTTCGCCACGCGCACGTCGTAGTCGTTCACCTGCGTCACGATGCGCGGACTCCACAGGTCCTCGAACGAGGCGAGCGCCGCCGAGAGGGCGACGGGGTCACTGTTCACAGAGGTCTTCTGGCTCATACGGCCATCCTGCGCCCTGACCGCCGCCTGGTGTGAGTGCTAGAAAGAGCATATGCCGCAAGGATCCTCGCACGCGTCGCCGCACCGCGTCGTCGTGATCGTCGACGCCAACTCCAACCCCTTCGAGCTGGGCTGCGCCACCGAGGTCTTCGGTCTGCGCCGCCCCGAACTCGGTCGCGATCTGTACGACTTCCGCCTCTGCTCGCCCGAGCCCCGCACCCTCATGAGGGACGGCTTCTTCACCCTCACGGGCGTCGCCGGGCTCGATGCGGCCGACACCGCGGACACCCTGATCGTCCCCAACCGCCCCGACGTCGAGGTCCCGCGCCGCCCCGCAGTGCTCGACGCGATCCGGCGCGCCCACGCCCGCGGCGCACGCCTCATCGGCTTCTGCAGCGGCGCCTTCACCCTCGCCGAGGCCGGAGTCCTCGACGACCGGCGCGCCACCGCCCACTGGCAGTGGGCGGACTCCTTCCGCGCCCGATTCCCCTCCGTACGCCTCGAACCGGACGTCCTCTTCGTCGACGACGGCGACATCCTCACCGCTGCCGGCAGCGCCGCCGCACTCGACCTCGGACTTTACGTTGTCCGCCGCGACCACGGCGCGGAGGTCGCCAACTCGGTCAGCCGCCGGCTCGTCTTCGCGGCCCACCGTGACGGCGGACAGCGGCAGTTCGTCGAGCGTCCGGTCCCCGACATGCCCGACGAGTCACTCGCCCCGCTGCTCGCCTGGGCCCAGGAACGCCTCGGTTCCCCGCTGACCGTCGCCGGCCTCGCCGCCCGCGCGGCCGTCAGCCCGGCGACGCTGCACCGCAGGTTCCGTGCCCAGCTCGGTACGACCCCGCTGGCCTGGCTCACCGGCGAGCGGGTGGCGCTGGCCTGCCGCCTGATCGAGCGCGGCGAGTCCCGCTTCGACGTCGTCGCCCGCAGCAGCGGCCTGGGTACGGCGGCCAATCTGCGGGCCCTGATGAACCGCGAGACGGGGCTCTCCCCGTCCGCGTACCGACGCCGCTTCGGCCCGGCGGCCGGCTGACCCCGGACCCTCAGGAGCGGTACGGAGTGTGGGCCTCGGCCCACTCCGCGAGCGCCCGGGCACAGTCCGCGACCGACTCCCGCCAGGTCCTGGCCGCGCCGTCGCCCGCCTCGTCGCTCACGTGCTTGACGATCCGGATCGGCACCCCGGCCAGGCCCGCGGCGACCGCCAGGGCGTAGCCCTCCATGTCGACCAGCGTCGCCCGCTCGGCCAGCCTGGCCCGGGCTGCCTCGGCGGAGATGAAGGCGTCGCCGGTCGCGAGGGTTGCCTCACCGCCGTCCGGCAGGGCCAGCGGCTCCCCGTAGGTCTCACCGGTCAGCGTCGCGAGCAGCTCGCCGTCGAGATCGTGCTGGATCACCGTGCCGACGACGTGCGTGCCGGTCCACCCCGGACGAAGCGCCCCCGCGGTCCCGAGATTGATGACGGCGGAGGGGCGCGGGCCCCGGCCCAGGACGGTCGCCAGCGAGGTCGCCGCGTTCACCTTGCCCATACCGGTCAGCAGGATCGGCAGATCCGTGTCGAGGAACTGCGCCTCCTCCTTGACGGCAAGGACGAGCAGGGGGCGGTCGGGGGTGATCTCTCCGATGAGTTCCATGCGCCCACGCTACCCGCCGGGACTTCCCGGCCGCTCCGAGGGACGATGGAGGTGTCCCCATTCGCCAAGGAGATCGCCATGGCAACCGGAACAGTGAAGTGGTTCAACGCGGAGAAGGGCTTCGGCTTCATAGCCCAGGACGGTGGTGGCCCGGACGTCTTCGTCCACTACTCGGCCATCGCCAGCACCGGATACCGCGAACTCCAGGAGGGACAGAAGGTCGAGTTCGACGTCGTCCAGGGCCCGAAGGGACCCCAGGCGGAGAACGTCACCGCAGGCTGAAGCCCCGGCACAGCGACTGACACCGAAGCACCGGCGCGCCGCGTCGAAGCGTCGCGCTCCGGCCCGACGACGCCGGGTCAGATACTCCAGCGGAGTACCGCCCCCAGCCCGCCGGCCGGGCCGCGTGTCCCCTCGGGTACCACGAGCACGTCGCAGTCGGCCGCCGCGGCCGCTCGCAGCACCGCGTCGTCCGCCCGCGCCTGCTCGGGCCGGGGCACCCCCATCGCACGGGCCTCGCCCCGCTGCACGGCCACCTCGTCGACGCCCGGGCCGATCCCAGACCTGGCGGCCCGCGTCGGCGGCCTCCGGGGTGAGCAACAGCGTGGCCACCTGGTGGTTGCGCGCGGCGTCCACGACCGCCGGGATCCCTTCCGCCGCCTCCCCGGGGCCGGTATCCACCGAGACAGCTCGGCGCCGCTCATCGGCCAGGGGCGTGGGTGCGAGGCCGTCGCGGCCGACGAGCCAGACGTGTCCGTTCGTATGCGGAGCGTGGTGGCGACGCGCACTCTCCCCGCCGTCGCCCCGCGCCTCACGGGTGCCCGTCGGCCACCACGGCAAACCGGGTGGCCCGGGGCGCCCTGCCCGAGACCGCCCCGTCGTCAGCTCAGCCAGTCCGTGGGGACGTACGGCCGGAGTTCTCGTACGGCTCGCTCCGGATCGGGGTCGGAGACGGCCAGGCGGCCGTACGCCGCGCCGCGGCGCAGCTCGACGCAGACCACCGGCCTGCCTGGCACCACCACGGCGAAGTCCTCCCCGTCGGGCAGGACCCGGGTTCCCACGCACAAGCGGTCGGGGATCCAGAGCCCCCGGCCGCGCAGCCCCCGAAGGGCCCGCCACCAGTCCGGCTCGACACGCACCTCGCGCAGCGCGGTCAGCGGGACGCGGAGCCGCCTGCGGCGTGCGGCCAGCTTCTCGCGCAGGGACAGCCGGACGACGATGTCGGTGCCTTCGACCGTCACCCGAGCCATCACGCCTCACCGCCGCCCGTCACGACACATCTCCTTCCATGATCGGGCCGCTTGTGGGTAGCTGCCAGACGGGGACGGGTGGAGGAGAGGGCCATGTCACGCGCAGTCGGTATCGACCTCGGAACGACGAACTCCGTCGTGTCCGTCCTGGAGGGCGGCGAGCCCGCGGTCGTCACGAACACCGAGGGCGCGCGGACCACGCCGTCCGTCGTCGCCTTCGCGAAGAACGGCGAGGTGCTGGTCGGCGAGGTCGCCAAACGGCAGGCCGTGACCAACGTGGAGCGCACCGCCCGGTCGATCAAGCGTCACGTCGGAGACGCGAAGTGGCGCTTCCCGGAGAGCGGTGAGATCGACGGCAGGCGCTATACGGCGCAGGAGATCTCGGCGCGGGTGCTGCAGAAACTGAAGCGGGACGCGGAGGCGTATCTGGGCGAGGACGTCACGGACGCCGTAGTGACCGTGCCCGCGTACTTCAACGACAGCCAGCGCACGGCGACGAAGGAGGCCGGTGAGATCGCGGGTCTCAACGTCCTGCGCATCATCAACGAGCCGACGTCCGCCGCGCTGGCCTACGGCCTCGACAAGGAGAGCGACCAGACGATCCTCGTCTTCGACCTCGGTGGCGGCACCTTCGACGTGTCGCTCCTGGAGATCGGCGAGGGCCTGGTCGAGGTGAAGGCCACCAACGGTGACACCCACCTCGGTGGTGACGACTGGGACCAGCGCGTCGTCGACCATCTGGTGAAGCGGTTCAAGAACGCGTACGGCGTGGACCTGGCCAAGGACAAGATGGCTCTCCAGCGTCTCCGCGAGGCGGCGGAGAAGGCGAAGATCGAGCTGTCGGCGGCGACCGAGACGTCGATCAACCTGCCGTACGTGAGTGCTTCCGCCGAGGGGCCGCTGCACCTGGAGGAGAAGCTCACCCGGGCCGAGTTCCAGCAGCTGACCGCCGACCTCCTCGAGCGCTGCAAGACGCCGTTCCATCAGGCGGTCGAGGACGCCAGGGTCGAGGTGTCCGACGTCGACCATGTGATCCTGGTGGGCGGTTCCACCCGGATGCCCGCGGTCACGGAGCTGGTGCGGGAGTTGACGGGGAAGGACCCGCACAAGGGTGTGAACCCGGACGAGGTCGTCGCCATCGGCGCCGCCCTGCAGGCCGGTGTGCTGAGGGGTGAGGTCAAGGACGTCCTGCTCCTCGACGTGACCCCGCTGTCGCTTGGTATCGAGACCAAGGGCGGCATCATGACCAAGCTCATCGAGCGCAACACCACGATCCCGACGAAGCGTTCGGAGGTCTTCACGACGGCGGAGGACAACCAGCCGTCGGTGCAGATCCAGGTGTTCCAGGGTGAGCGCGAGATCGCGGCGTACAACAAGAAGCTCGGCATGTTCGAGCTGACCGGTCTGCCGCCGGCCCCGCGCGGCGTCCCGCAGATCGAGGTCGCGTTCGACATCGACGCCAACGGCATCATGCACGTGACCGCGAAGGACCTGGGCACGGGCAAGGAGCAGAAGATGACCGTCACCGGTGGCTCCTCGTTGCCGAAGGACGAGGTCGACCGGATGCGCCAGGAGGCCGAGAAATACGCGGACGAGGACCACCGTCGTCGTGAGGCCGCCGAGTCCCGCAACCAGGGCGAGCAGCTCGTCTATCAGACGGAGAGGTTCCTCAAGGACAACGAGGACAAGGTCCCCGGTGAGGTCAAGGCCGAGGTCGAGGCCGCTGTCGCCGAGCTGAAGGAGAAGCTCAAGGGCGCGTCCGGCGAGGGCGACGGCACGGAGGAGATCCGTACGGCCACCGAGAAGGTCGCGGCCGTCTCCCAGAAGCTCGGCCAGGCCATGTACGCCGACGCGCAGGCCGCCCAGGCGGCCGGTGGCGACGCCCCGCAGGGCGAGGCCAAGGCCGAGGAGGACGAGGTCGTGGACGCCGAGATCGTCGATGACGAGGAGGAGCGGAAGCGCGGCGGCTGAGGGTCAGCCGAGCGACAGTCCGCGCTCCTCCAGGCTCTCCTGGATCACACGCAGCGCGTTGGGGCCCACGCCGTGCAGTGCCAGGAGTTCGGCCTTGGGCACTCCGGCGAACTGTTCGAGCGTGGTGTATCCGGCGGCGGTGAACGCCCGCGTGGCCGGTGCTCCGAATGCCCCGCGGAAGGTCCGTGCCCGACGACTCGTTAGGCTTCGTCATGCCGCGATGGTGACACGACGGGCGTCAGACCGGCAGCAGCCGCCCGATCAGTTCGCCCAGCTGCCGCGCGTTGCGGCACGGGTGCATCTCCACCAGCTCGGCGTAGGTGAGCGCGACCGAGTCGCCCGTCGACCAGAGCGAGGGCTGCTCCGGGTTGAGCCAGTGGATCCGGCGGGCCCGGTCCGCGATCAGCTTCAGCGCCGGCACGTTCGGGTCGCTCATGTTCGTCCGGGCGTCGCCGAGGACGAACACGGCGGTGCGCGGTCCGATGGCGTCGGCGTACCGCTCGGCGAACTCGCCCAGCGCGGTCCCGTAGTCGCTCTGCCCGTGCCAGCCGGTCAGTTCGGCCTCCTCGAGGATGCGTGCGCCGAGACCCGCCGGATCCGCCGCGCCCCGCGCGATCAGATCGGTCACCTCGTCGACCTGGTTGACGAAGGCGAACACCCGGAGCCTGCCGAACTGGTCGTGCAGGGCCTGGACCAGCAGCATCGTGAAGTTCGCGAACCCGGCGACGGATCCCGAGACATCGCAGAGCAGGACGAGCTCCGGCCGCCCGGGACGGCGGCGCCGCAGCACCGGCCGCATCGGGACGCCCCCGGTCGACAGCGAGCCGCGCAGCGTCCGCCGCAGATCGATCCGCCCCCGCGCGGCGCGCCGCCGCCGGGCCGCGAGACGGGTGGCCAGCTTTCTCGCCAGCGGCCGTACCGTCGTGCGCAGTTCCTCCAGCTGGGCGCGGCCCGCGAGCAGGAAGTCGACACCGTCCGCCGTGCCGGCCACGGCACGCCGTGCGACCCGGTCCCTGCCCTGGCGTTCGGCGACCCGCCGCCGGGCCTCGGTCCGCACCCGTTCACGGAAGGCCTCGATGCGCCGCCGGATCTCGTCGTCCGTCAGCCGGTCGGTGAAGTCGGGGTCGTCCGCCGCGGTCTCCCGGAGCATGGCCCGCACGCGCGCGAGCAGCGTCTCGGGACGGAGACGGGCGAGGGTCTGGTACGAGGACCAGCCGTCGGAGTCCGGCGCGGAACCGTATCCGCCGAGGCCGCCCACCGCCTCGCCCGCGAGCCGCGTCAGGGCCGGCCGGTCGTCGGCCGCCAGCGCGGCTGCCAGCCGCTCCCGCAGCGCGGCCGTGTCGAACTCCTCGGCCGTGACCCCCTCGTCCGGGCCGGCGGTCAGCGGGAAGTACAGGTCGAAGACGCGGTCGAAGAGAGTGCGGTGCGTCTCCTTGTGGAGCAGGGTGGCGGCGAGCGCCTCTCGCATCCTTTCCCGGTCGGTGAAGCCGATGACCTCCAGGGCACGGCCCGCGTCCACGCTCTCGCCCGTACCGATGGAGAGGCCGTGGGCGCGCAGGGCGTGCACCAGACCGGTGAGCCGGTCCGGCACGCCCGTCGGCGGGGTGCTCACACCGCGTCCAGGTCGAGCTTGGCCGCCGCCTTCTGGATGTCGTCCTGATGCTTGAGGATCACGCCCAGGCTGTCGCGCACCACCGTCTCGTCGAGCGTGTCGGCGCCCAGCGCGAGCAGGGTGCGGGCCCAGTCGATCGTCTCGGCGACCGACGGCACCTTCCGCAGGTCCATCGCGCGCAGCGCGCCGACGACCCGCACCACGGAGGCGGCGAGGGCCTGGTCGAGCCCCGGCACCTTCGTGGTGACGATCCGGCGTTCCAGCTCCTCCTCGGGGAAGCCGATGTGGAGGAAGAGGCAGCGGCGGCGCAGCGCCTCGGAGAGCTCGCGGCCCGCGTTGGAGGTGAGGACGACGAAGGGGCGCCGGGTGGCGGTGATCGTGCCGAGCTCGGGGACGGTGATCTGGAAGTCGCTGAGCACCTCCAGGAGCAGCCCCTCGACCTCGACGTCGGCCTTGTCCGTCTCGTCGATGAGGAGCACCGTGGGGTCGGCGGAGCGGATCGCGGTGAGCAGCGGGCGGGGGAGCAGGAACTCCTCGCTGAAGATGTCCGTGCGCGTCTCGTCCCAGGACTCGTCGCGGCCCGCCGTGATGCGCAACAGCTGTTTCGCGTGGTTCCACTCGTAGAGGGCGCGGGACTCGTCGACGCCTTCGTAGCACTGGAGCCGGACGAGGCGGGCGTCCGCGACCTGGGCGACGGCCTTGGCCAGCTCGGTCTTGCCGACCCCGGCAGGCCCTTCGACGAGGAGCGGCTTGCCGAGCCGGTCGGCGAGGAAGACGGTGGTGGCGACGGCGGGCGAGGCCAGATAGCCGGTGGCGGCGAGCCGCTCGGCGACATCGTCGACGGAGGTGAAGTACCCGGTCGTCATCGGTGGTTCTCCCCGGAGCCGCGGAATGTCTCGTACTGGCCAGTAGCCAGAAACGTACTCGATCAGCTCCCGCCGCGGTCCACAACCGTTCGGACCGCAAGTGCGGCCAAGGTCACCGGCGTTACGGGTGATACGGGGGTTACGGGTGTTACGGGCAGGGCGCCGCGTGCGGCGACGACGGTGAAGGTCGGGGGGAATCGTGTGATGGTCGGACGAGATCGTCGGCGCGGCGTAGCGTGGCGGCGGAAAGATCTGGTGATGGGGTCACGGAATGTGATGGACTCCTGGTCCGGCCGGTGCGGCGCGCGGGCGCGTCGCACCGCTGGTCCAATGGGATATGTGCGCTGCTCGGGGCCGTAGCGGCGGTGGAGGTGCCTTGTCGGAGCGAGCGGGGGACCCGGCCTCCCTGGTCGAGGAACACGCGGCTGTCCTGGCCCGGCTGAGGGCCGCGACGGACGCGATCGGAGAGATCGGCTCGCGCCCCGACGAGCAGGGCATCTGTGAGGACCTGGCCGCGTTCCTCTGCCGGCACGGGTACGAGGCGGCGGCCGTTGACGTCCGGCCCGAGGAAGGGCCCGGCTGGGCGCGTGCCGCCGTGGCCGGGGACCCCAAGCTGGTGGACCGGGTGGAGCCTCGGCACGAGGAGAGGGCGCCCCACACGTACGCGGACGTGGCTCCCGGCGGTGTCGCCGTACGGGTCGTGTCGGCGCCCCTGGAGTGGCACGGCCGGGTCATCGGGTCCGTGAGCGCCGTCAGCGCGCGGGCCACCGCCCCGACCGAGCACGAGACGGCCACCGTCCACGACGCGGCACGGCTCGCCGCGGTCCATCTCGGCCACGCCCGTCGGCTCAGTGCCACCGAGCGGACCGCCTTCCACCTCCAGCAGGCGCTCGTCGCCGAGCCCGGCCGGCCGCACCCCAACCTGGAGGTCTCCGGCCGCTATCTGCCGGTCGGCGCCAGGACCCTGGTGGGCGGCGACTGGTTCGAGACCGTACGGCTCCACTTCGGCCGCAGCCTCCTCGTCGTCGGCGACGTGATGGGGCACGGCCTCGACGCGGCCGTCGACATGAACGCGTACCGCTCGGCGCTGCGGGACGTGGCCTCCACTGACCTGCCGCCCCACCGGGTGCTGCGCCAGCTCGACTCGGTCGTCGCGGACGACGGCGGGCTGCGGCCCGCGACCTGTCTGCTGGTCCAGGTCGATCCGGCACGCGGCTCGGCCACCTTCGCCAGCGCCGGGCATCTGCCGCCCGTGATCTTCGCCGCCGACGGCTCCGCCGACCTCGTCGAGCTCCCCGTCGGCCCGCCGCTGGGCACCGGCGTCGGCGGATACGAACCCGTCACCCGCGCCCTCGCCCCCTCCGACACCCTCGTCCTCTTCACCGACGGGCTGGTCGAGCGGCGCGGCGAGGACATCGACGTCTCGCTCGCCAGGCTGTCCTCCCTCCGGCTGCGCCCCGGTTCGGGACCCGAGGAACTCGTGGAGGAGGTCCTCCAGCGGCTCGACGCCCACCACGCCGAGGACGACGTCGCCGTCCTCGCGGCACGCTTGCGCGAACGCCACGCGACATAGGGAGGCCGGCGGATCACCACCGGGGCCGCCGCCGGCAGGCCGCGCGCCCCCGAGGGCCGGTGCGGCGCGGTCACCCGAACGCCCCGGCCCAGGTGCGCCCCGGTGGCCCAGGCCGTCGCATGGAGCCGGGAGGCGGGTCCACCCGGGCTCGCCCATGCCCGGCGAGCCCTCGCGGGCGGCGCCGGGCAGGACGAAGGGACCGCTGTGTACGTGCGCACGCTGTATGCGACAGGAGATCCGGCCAAGCTCGGCGCCGCCGTCGACGCGACCGCCGCCGAAGGCCGTGCCCTGGTGTCGGAGCTACCGGGATTCCGGGGCATGGGGCTGTTCGTCGACCGAGAGCTCGGAAAGCTCCTGACGGCCACCTGGTGGGACGACGAGAAGTCCCGGCAGGACAGCGACGAGCAGCTGCGCGAACGGCGGGCCGTCGAGCTCGCGCCGTTCGCACAGACCGCGGCCGTCGACAACTGGGAGGCGGCGGTCGCCAGGCCCCCGCGATCCGTCGGACCCGGGGCGTGGTTCCGGCTGGCGCGGCTGGAGTTCGACCCCGCCGACACGGACCGCCTGGCGAGCTTCTTCCGGGACGTGGCACTGCCCCGACTCGACGCCCTGCCCGGCTTCGAGGGCGGATCCCTGCTCGTCGACCGTGCCAGGGGGCGGGCGAGCGTGGGCGTCGTCTGGAGCGACCGCGACGCGTTGGCGGCCTCCCGCGCCGGAGTCGCGGCGATCAGGGGCGAGGCCACCGCGCAGGCGCGCGTGATCACGCGGAGCATCGAGGAGTTCGAGGTGGTCTTCGCCGGCGTCACCCCGCCGTCCTGACCGCGGCCGCGGCCGCCGGGGGCGCGCTCCGGGCATCGCGCCCGACGGCCGTCGCCGGGACCGCGCCACACCCCCGTCGCGGCGTCCCGCCGCCCGGACCGCGTCACTCCGCCGTCCGTATCGCGCCACGACGTCCGCAGTCCCGACCGCACCCCTACGGCCGCCGCCCGACCCCCTCACGAACCGCGCCGACGCTCCCGAACAGCCCTCAACGCGAGGCGCTTTGTGAGCCCGTGCGCGCCCTGCGTCACCAGGGACGTATCGGTTTCACGCCTCGGCGCGATTCTTTCCGCCGGACGCTTGTGCAGGGCCCTTCGCCCCGGCACGCTCCTGGGTATGAACACAGCCCGGCACGCCGGTGAACGTCTGATGAGCTGGCCCTCGCTGGTCCCCGGCCGCGTGCAGTGCGGCGCCGAACTCGGTCTTCGCACCGCGACGCAGGACATCGTGCACTTCCACGGTGAGCACGAGGCCGACGTCCACCTCACCCGAGCCATGATCGCGAAACTGCGCCCCGCCCTGCTGGGCTCCAGCGCCGTCCGACTGCGCGCCGGATCGGGCTGGGTGACGGTCCGTCTGGACATGGGCTCCGACATCGACCTGCTGGCGACGCTGGTGAGCGCGGCGCTCCAGGCTTCCACCCGGGTCCCGGACACCGCACCCGACGGCTGCACCCGCACCCGTACCCGCCTCACCTCCGGACCGCGCTGAGGCCACCGCCGCCGGGGGCGCCCGCGTCAGCCGATCGGGAACAGCATGCACGTACTCGTGGCGTGTCCGAGCAGCCGGTCGGAGGAGTCGTAGAGTCCGGCCTCCGCGAGCGCCGTGCGGCGGCCCTGGCTCATCACGGTGCCGATCGCACGGATCTTCCCCGTGTCCAGGGTGATCGGGCGCAGGAACCGGGTCGACAGGTCCAGCGAGGTGTACGCCATGCCCTGGGGGAGCGTCGAGTGCACGGCGCACCCCGCGGCCGAGTCCAGCAGCGTCGCGTACACGCCCCCGTGCATGCTGCCGATCGGGTTGTAGTGCTCCTCGGCCGGTTCGAAGCCGAACACCGCGCGGCCGTGCTCCACCTCCTCCAGCGAGAAGCCCAACAGCGCCCCGAGCGGAGCGCCCGGAAGCCGGCCGGCCGCGATCTCCCGCAGGAAGTCCAGCCCCGCCATCGTCCCCGCCGCGCTCGCGGTGGCCGCGGCGTCCTCCCACTCGACCGTGCGTGACCGCTTCATGCCCGTCCCGTTCCCTCGTCCGACCGCGCCACCTGGCTGCGAAGATCGAAGCTAGCCTTGCCGTCGGCTGACTGTCAACGACGAAGTCAGCTGGGTAGAGTGTGGCGATGAAGTGGCTGGAGACGGACACCGCGAACTGCTCGGTCGGCCGTACGCTCGACGTCGTCGGCGAGAAGTGGTCCCTGCTCATCGTCCGGGACGCCTTCAACGGCGTACGCCGTTACGAGGAGTTCCGCCGCCACATAGGCCTGTCCGAGGCCGTCCTCGCCGACCGGCTGCGCAAGCTGACGGCCGCCGGCATCCTGCGCGCCGAGCCCTACCGGGAGCCCGGGACCCGCACCCGCTCCGAGTACCGGCTCACGCCCAAGGGGCGCGATCTGTGGCCCGTCCTGCTCGCCCTCAAGCAGTGGGGCGACGCCCACGCCGCCGATCCCGAGGGACCCTCGCTCGACATCCGGCACACCGGCTGCGGCGCGCCCGTCCGCGTCGTCGTCGAGTGCCAGGGCGAGGAGCACGCCACCCTCGGCCCGAGCGACGTCTCCGTCCGTCCCGGCCCGGGCGCCCGGCCACTCGCGCACTGAAACCCGCCGGCCGCTCGCGTACCCCCGTTCGGAGGCATGACGGAGGGGTCACGGCGCCCGACGGGTACTCCCCGTGACATGCCCCCCACTCCCGGTGCGCCCCACGACGGTGCCCCCGCCGAGCACGGCCACTGGTTCCACCGGCTCCATCGGTCCCTCCTGACCTCGGTCGTCGGGCTCGCCTGGAACCGCGGGCGCGACGTGGAGCTCATGCACCGCGCGATGGGCTTCGCGGCGCTCAGCCTGCTCACCCTCGTCCCCCTGCTCATCGTCGTCGCCGCCGCCGACCTCGCCAGCGGCCAGGGCTTCGCCCGCTGGCTCGTCCAGGGACTCGGCGTCTCCGAGGTGTCGCAGGAGGAGGTCGAGCAGCTGTTCGGCAAGCCGGGAGCGGCACTGCAGCGCACCACGGCCTTCGGCCTCGCCGCGCTCGCCGCGTTCGGTGTGACCTTCGGCTCCGCGGTGCAGACCGGCTACGAACGGGTCTGGGACCTGCCCACCGCCCGCTGGCACACCATGTGGCGCCACGTCGTCTGGCTGGCCGTCCTCATCGCCGCCCTCCTGCTCTTCGTCGAGGCCCCCGAGCAGAACTCCAGGACCGTCACCGTCTTCGTCGCCGTCGGTGACATCATCGGCGCCTTCCTCTTCTTCTGGTGGTCCCAGCGCTTCCTGCTGTGCGGCCGCATCCGCTGGCGCGCGCTCGCCCCGGGAGCCGTCTGCACGGCCCTGGGGCTGTTCGGGCTGCGGATCTTCTCCCAGTTCGTCTTCTCTCCGCTGATCGCCTCCAACGCGGTGACGTACGGTCAGTTCGGTACGGTCCTCGTGCTGCAGTCCTGGCTGGTCGGCGTCGGCTTCGTCGTCTACGGAGCCGCCCTCGTGGGGCGTCTGATCCACGAACACCTGGTCCTGCGCCGGATCGACCACCTGCCGGGCGAGCTACCGGACGACGAGCTTCGGTGAGGCCGGGGCCGTCACTGGGCCGGACCCACGTGACCCGGCTGCCCCGCGACCGGGGCCGGCTGGTCATCATCGCGTACGGGGCGGGCCTGGCGACTCCGTGATCACACCATCCGGTGACGCACCCGCGGCACGCCGGATGCGGGCTTCCCCGACCGGTTGGATGGAGGTGATCCATCCGCCCGTCGAAAGAGAGCTGCCCCATGGCGAACACCTGGCTGCCGCCCGCCGAGTACGTCGCGACGCTGCCGAGGGCGACGGCGTACGCCTGCCTGTACTTCACCGACACCGACGGCCGGCCGTTCCAGTTGCGCGCCACCTACCGCACCGAACTGTGGCAGTGGCCGGGCGGCAACATGGACCCGGGCGAGACCCCGTGGGAGACCGCCGTACGCGAGTGCCACGAGGAGACCGGGATCGTCTTCGAGGGCGAGCCGCGGCTCCTCGGCACCCACTTCGTGTCGGACCGCGGTGAGGAGTGGCCGGCCAACCACATCGGATTCATCTTCGACGGCGGCGTCCTGACGGACGAGCAGCTGGCCGGTGTCGTCCTCGACCCGGACGAGCACAGCGAGTTCCGTCTGCGCACCCTGGCCGAGTGGCGGCGGGAGATGACGCCGGGGAGCTTCGCCCGGCTCGTCGAGATCGACCGCGCCCGCCGTTCCGGCTCGACCGTGTACGTCGAGACGGGCGCGGACCTCTGAGGCCCGCGGCGGGGCCGTCACCACGACGGCCCCGCCCGGCGTCCTTCCTCAGGCCCGGCAGCCGACCGGGTGGTTGATGTCGAGCACGAAGCGCTCGGGGGAGTGGAGCGTGAAGGTCTTGTAGCCGGGCTTGGTGTCGAAGGCCGCCCCGATGGTCACCACACCCTCGAAGTCGCCGGTCAGGGCGACGCCCTTGAGCATGGGCAGGGAGATCTTCAGGAGCCGGGGACCCTGGTAGACGGACCGGCCGGACTCGTCGTGCGCCGCGGCGGGGGAGAAGCGGATCTCCAGGAAGTACTTCCCCTTGAGCGGAACCCGCTCGCCCGAGCCGTCGTAGTGCAGTGCGGCGACCGGGGTCACGGTGACCGGGGGCATCGCGCCCCGGACGTCGACGACGAGCCGGTCGAAGGAGGGGTGCCCGCCCCAGCGGGCGTTGACCACCAGGGCGGTCGCGGGCGGTGTCGTCGCCCGGGACCGCTCCGTGGAGGCGCCGGCGGGGATCGTGGCACCGATCCCGGCGGCCAGAAGAATGCCGGCGGCCACAGCCGCGAGGCTCTGACGGTGAAGCATGACGTCCCCCATTTCCTGCCTGTACGGGGACAGTGGTGTCACTGGGAAAGACATCCCTCGCGACCATACGGTTGCATATATTTTAGAGGGAATTGGGGTGATATGAACATCGCGTTCTGTGCCACCTGGGATGCAGGCCGTAACCCCGGGGCCTCTCGACAGTTGACCAGGGCATGAAGAAGCGCAGCATGCTCGCCATCGCCTCCCTCGCCGCCGGTGTCGTCACGGCCCTCGTCACCCCGCCGCCGCACGCCTCCGCGGCCGACCACGGCGCGACCGGCAGCACCGGTCTCCTGCAGAACGACAATCCGGTCACCCCCCTCCTCGACGAGGCCGCCCCGCACGTGACCGACGCCCTGCCCCAGGCGCCGGACGCAGGCGGACTGCTGTGACCCTCCGAAAGGCAGCCCGTGCGCGCACTGCGTGAGCGGGAATGACAGGATGTCCCCATGAGCAACAACGTTTACTTCGACATCACGATCAACGACGAGCCCGCGGGCCGCATCGTCTTCCAGCTGTTCGACGACGTCGTCCCGAAGACGACGAAGAACTTCCGTGAGCTCGCCACCGGCGAGCACGGCTTCGGCTACGCCGGCTCCCCGTTCCACCGCGTCATCCCCGAGTTCATGCTCCAGGGTGGCGACTTCACCAACCAGAACGGCACCGGCGGCAAGAGCATCTACGGCGAGAAGTTCGCCGACGAGAACTTCCAGCTGAGCCACGACCGGCCGTACCTGCTGTCGATGGCGAACGCGGGCCGCAACACCAACGGCTCCCAGTTCTTCATCACCACCGTCGTGACCCCGTGGCTCGACGGCAAGCACGTCGTCTTCGGCGAGGTCGTCGAGGGCCAGGACCTGGTCAAGAAGATCGAGGCCCTGGGCTCCCGCTCCGGCGCGACCAGCGCCAAGATCGCCGTCGCCGCGTCCGGCGTCGTCGAGGCCTGAGCCGTACCGGTTCGCGTACCACCCCCGTGAGGGGATCACGTCCGGCCGTCACCGCGCACCATGCCGCGGGGACGGCCGGACGTCGTTATCGGGATGCGCCGCTCCGGCGCTGCCGGTACGGTCGGAGAACACGCCGAACCAGGAGGTGAGCCCGCATGTACGACGACCCGCACTTCGAACGGGCCCTCCTCAGCGCGTCTGTCTGATCCGCGCACCGGGAGCGCCCGCCGGCCGAGCACTCCTGAGCGAAGGAACCATGACCGTCACACCCTTCCGGATCTCCGTGTCCGACGACGTCCTGCACGACCTGCGGCACCGTCTGAACCGCACCCTCTTCACCGAACCGTCCGACTCCACCTACTGGGCGGCAGGCGCCGATCCCGGACATCTGCGCGAGCTCGTCGCCTACTGGGCGGACGGCTTCGACTGGGCGAAGGCGGAGGCGGTCCTCAACACCTATCCGCAGCATCTCGCCCAGGTGGCGGGGCGACCGGTGCACTACGTCCATCTGCGCGCCCGGCGCACCGAGGGCGGCCCGGAGCCGCTGCCGCTGATCCTCTCCCACGGCTGGCCGAGCACCTTCGTGGAGATGCTGCGCGTGGCCGACCTGCTCGCCGACCCCGCCGCCCACGGCGGCGACCCCGCCGACGCCTTCGACGTCGTCGTCCCCTCGCTGCCCGGCTTCCTCTGGTCGGCCCTGCCCGCCGGGCCGTTCACCCGCCGCGGGGTCGCCGAGACCTGGCACACGCTGATGACCCGGAACCTCGGGTACGAGCGCTTCGGCGCCTTCGGCGGGGACATCGGCGGAGGCGTGACGCAGTGGCTCGGTGCCCTGTACCCCGGCGAGGTCGCCGGAGTCCACATCACCTCCGCCGTCGTCACCGGTGACTTCGAGGCGCACCCGCCCACCCCCGAGGAACGCACCTACCTCGACGCGCTCGCCGCCTACGACGAAGGCGACCAGGGCTACAGCGAGATCATGTGCACCCGGCCCGACACCATCGCCGCCGCCCTGCGGGACTCACCGGCCGGACTCCTCGCCTGGATCGCCGACAAGTACCGCGACTGGAGCGACTGCGCGGGCGACCTCGAGTCCCGCTGGGACCGGGACACCCTGCTGACGGTCGCCACCCTGTACTGGGCCACCGGCACCATCGGTTCGTCGTTCCGGCAGTACTACGACTACCACCACAACCGGGCCGTCCCGCCCGTCGAGGTCCCCGCCGCGGTCACCCTGAGCCATGAGCCGGCCTACGCGGACTTCCCCCGCAGCCTCGCCGAGCGCACCTTCCGCGACCTGCGGCACTGGAACACCCCGCGCCGCGGCGGTCACTTCATGGCGCACGAGGAACCCGAGCAGGTCGCCGCCGAACTGCGTGCCTTCTTCCGCCCGTTGAGGTGAGAGCCGGGTTCGCGGAGGTCAGCGGCGCTCGACCACCAGGGCCCGCGCCAGCGCCTCCGCGAACCCGTCCGCGTTGTCGAGCATCAGATTGTGACCGGCCTTCGGGACCTCGAACACCGGGACCCCGAGCGCGCGCATCCGCTCCGTGTCGGCGTCCGGGAGGCTGTACTCGCCGACAAGGAAGGCGCGCGGCCGGTCGAGACCGGCAAGCAACTCGCCCTCCGAGGGCGATGCGCCCTCGACCAGGGCGACGGCGCTGCGGTGCACCGCGAGCGGATCGGAGAGCCGCAACCGTGCCGCGTAGTCCGACCGGTCGACGGAGGCCAGCATCCGAGCGAAGCCGTCCCGGACGAAGGACTCCTCGTCCTGGGCGGCGACCGGTGTGCTGAACGCGCCCCCGCCGGGATACAGGTTCGGCTCGGCGACCACGAGCCGCGCGATCAGATCGGGCCGGGCGGCCGCCAGCCGGACGGCGACCGCCCCGCCCATCGAGTGCCCGATCAGCTCCACCCCCGCCGACCCCCGGTGGTCCAGGACCCGCGCCACGGCAGCGGCCTGTGCCGCCATGCCGTAGCCGAAGTCCCGTGGCCGGTCGCTCAGTCCGTAGCCGAGCAGGTCGACGAGGAGCGCGGGGCCGCCGCGCAGCGCGGGATGCGTCGCGATGTGCGCGAAGTCGGAGGTGCCCGTGCACCCGAGGCCGTGCAGGAAGACCCGCACGGGCCCCTCCCCGGGCAACTCGATCCACCTGATGTGCGCCCGCACGTCCGTCAGGAACAACTCCCGCACGACCGACCCCCGTACCGTCCCGACACCGAACCGACCCGGTCACCTTACGGGCCGGCACCGACAACGCCGGATCAGGACTCCTCGCCGCCCTCGCCGTAGCGGCGCTCGAACTTCGAGATCCGGCCCTCGGAGTCCACCGTGCGCGCCTTGCCCGTGTAGAAGGGGTGGCTCTCGGAGGAGATCTCGACGTCGACCACCGGATAGGTGTGGCCGTCGTCCCACTCGATGGTCTCCTCGCTGGTCGCCGTGGACCGGGTCAGGAAGGCGAACCCGGCGGAGCGGTCGCGGAAGACCACCGGGCCGTACTCCGGCTGCTTGTCCTGCTGCACTGTTCCTCCTCGGGCTGCCTGCTGATGGGCCAAGCCTCGCCGGGACGGGCCCGGCCGACCAGCGCCGCGTGCCGACCGGGTGAGGGCACGGGTCCGCCGGCCGTCGTTCCGTCGTGATCGTTTCCGGGCTACCGTGTGCGGACGCGGGTGCCCGGGTGGGCGCCGGCTCGACGACGTGGGGGGAACTCGTCATGACCACGGTTCTTGTCTTCTTCGGGGTGCTGGGCGCGGTCGTCGTGCTGCTCATCGTGAAGCTGATGCGCCGCGGGAGCGGCCACACCGAGAACGCCGACGGCCTTCTCATCGAGCAGGCTCGGCGCGACCAGGCATGCGACGACCGCACGTCGTTCTCGTCCTTCTCCGCGCACAACGCGCCGCCGACACAGACCGACAGCTACCGCCCGTGACGTCTCGGTCCGGCCGGCCGTTCAGTCCGTCCAACGAGCGGCGAGCAGGACGGCGATGTCGTCCGGCCGGTCGGTGGCCTGCCGGGCGTCGCGGATCAGCCGGTCCGCAGTCTCCGTGAGGGGGATCTGTCCGGTGACGGAGAAGGTGCGGCGCAGCCACTCGACGCCCTCGTCGATGTCGTGGCCCGGACGCTCCACCAGGCCGTCCGTGTACAGGGCGAGGACCGCGCCCGGGTCCAGGTGCAGTTCGGTGACCGGATACGTGGCGTCGGCGTCGATCCCCAGGACCAGACCGCCTGCGAGCTCCAGCACCTCCGCCGTCCCGTCCGGGCGCCGCAGCAGCGGCTGCGGATGCCCGGCCCGGACGGCCTCGGCCACACCCGTCGCCGGGTCGAGCACCACATAGCAGCAGCTGGCGAACTGCCCCGGGTCGAGGTCGATCAACAGCCGGTTGGTGCCCATCAGCACATCCTGCGGGGCATGACCGGCGAGGGCGAAGGCCCGTACCGCGCTGCGCAGCTGACCCATCGTGGCCGCGGCGGCGACACCGTGCCCCTGGACGTCGCCGACCACCAGGGCCAGCAGCCCCCGCCCCGTCTCGACCACGTCGTACCAGTCGCCGCCCACGTCCATGCCCTGCGTGCCGGGCAGATACCGGGCCACGGTGTCGACGTGGTCGAGGACCGGCAGTCGCGCCGGGAGCAGCGCGTCCTGCAGCCCGCGAGCGAGGGCGGACTCGCTGTCGTATCTCCGGGCTCGCTCAAGGGCCTGGGCGATGAGGCCGGCCAACGCCGTCAGGACCGTGCGCTCCTCCGGGCTGAAGCCGCGCGGGCGCTCGAAGCCGAGGATGCACGAGCCGACCGGCCGGCCCGAGGCGATCAGCGGCAGAAAGGCCCGGGCCCCGGAGAGCGCGTCCAGCGGGAGTCCCGGATAGGCCCGGCTCATCTGCTCGATCGACTCGAAGAACAGCGGCCGGCCGGTCGTGAGCGCCTCGACACCCGGCAGGTGCGCGTCAAGACCCACACCGTCGAAGGGTTCCAGGAACCCCGGCGGGAACCCGGTCTCCCACGCCAGATAGAGATGACGTTCGCTCAGCAGGTAGATCGCCAGCTGTCGGCCGCCGAACGCCGGCAGCAACTCGTCGGTGACGACGGCCGACACCTGGCGTGCCGTCACCGCTTCGGACAGGGCGATGGCGAGTGCCACCGGCCGGTACAGAGCCGACGCCCGGTCCGCCGGCGAGCCGAGACCGGTGTCCGGGTGGGCGACGGAGCCGGGCGTGTAGGCGGGGTCGCTTTCGGGGAGCAGCACCAGCGTGACGCCGTCGTGGCCGGGATACAGCGAGACCGACAGCCAGTCCCCTTCGGGGGTGTGGGCCAGGAAGTGCACGGGCTCCTCGGAGAGCAGCGCGGCACGCAGATGCTCCTCGTACGCGGGATGGCCGAACCACGGCAGGGCCTCCCAGAGGGTCAGCCCGGCGAGTGAAGCGCGCGGTACGCCGAGGAGAGCCTCGGTGAGGTGGTTGACGTACGTGATCCGGCCGAGGCGGTCGATCGCGAGGATGGCCCGTGGCAGCCGGTCGGTGGCGTCGGAGCCGACGAGACCCGTGCCGAGGTCGACCAGAGAGCCGGTCAGCCTTCCCGGGCGGTCTCCCGCGGCACGGGCGGAGACCTCCAGGAGGTGGAGCCCGCCGTCGGGCCCTTTGAGCCGGATCCGGCGTGCGACCTGTGCCCCGGACTCGGCTGCGCGGCGGGCCATCGCCCACAGTGCGGCACTGTCCTCGGGTGCGAGGCGCGCGGAGAGCGCCTCGATGGTCCCGGGGAAGGTGTCGCTCTCCTCGCCGATGATCGCCCGCAGCCCCGCGTCGGCGGTGACGGTGCCGCTGGTCAGGTCCCAGTCGAAGTAGCCGATCCGGACCGGTTTCGTGCCGCCCGAGGGCAACTGGACGCAGATCGGTTCAGCCGGCCATTCGACGAGGGTGCCGGCCTCGGCGAGTTCGGCGAGGGCATCCCCGAGCCGGCGCGCCTCCCTGGCCAGCCGCATCCGGTCCCGGGTGTTCACCGGGACGCCGGGGCTCGGCGTACGCAGCACCACGAGCACCCCGTAGCGTTCCCGGCCGCTGACGATCGGCGCGTACAGGGATCCGAAGGGGAACGGGAGACTGGCCACGAGCTGGGGGAACCGTCGCATCGCCTCTTCGACGTCGGCGAGGTGCACCGGCTGGCCCGAGCGGTGGGCCTCGGCCACCGGGAACGGGCGGTTCACATGCATCCGCCACCAGGGCCGGAACAGCGGGCCGGGGAGTCCGGCGAGCACCGCCATGCGGAGCAGGTCCGGTGTCCCGGACCGCAGATAGACCCCGCCCGCGTAGCCGCCGACCGCCTCGATCGTCCGGAGCGCGCCCTCGGCCAGCACCAGAGGCAAGGCGTCGAGCAGCCGCCCGTCGGTCTCCGCGCTCCCGGGAACGTACCCGGTCCCGGCCGACGGGGCAGGGCCGGCCACGCCGTGCGACGTCACACAGTCAGCATGCTCCCCGGTCGTGCGGCCCCGCATCTCGGCGTGGTCGCGCGACGCACCGGCCCGGACACACCCGGTCACGCCCAGTGTGCCGCCATGGGACCGGCCGGCCGGCTCGTTCGGTACCCGAACGCTCGCCCTGAGGTTCTCGCCGAGGCGGGCCACTGCGCCCCCGAGGAGTCCCCGCAGAGGCCGGCCGAGGACGTCCTCGCCCGCTGATCCGCGCCGACGACGTCGTGACCGGTGCGGACCCGACCGGTCTGCGCGAGCATGGACGGCGAGAGGCAGGTGTCATGGAGGCGTCCGTGCTGACCGCGGTGGTCGCCGCCGCGGCGCTGGTGTGCCGGGCCGCGGTGCTGGAGATGCGTACGCCCGGCGCGGGCCGTCGTGCCTGGGCCTTCGCCACCGACCGGCGGGCGCTGGGAGCCGGGGCGGGGGCGGCGCTCGCGCTGGGAGCCGTGGGCTGGGCGACCGTCGGCGGAGCCGAGGTGGTGGTGTGGGCGGTCCTGGCCGGGATTCTCGTCGCCTCGCTGACGGCCGAGCGGCGCCCACCGGGGGAGTGAGCGGGGCCCCGGCGTAAGTCGGTGGAAGGCCGGGCCCGGGGTCAGTAGGTTCGGTACCCGCACCGGATCATGACGAGGAGCAGCGACAGTGACCACCGACGCGCGGGTCGAACCGCCCCACCTCGGCAGCGAACGCGACACCCTGCGGGCCTTCCTCGACTACCAGCGCGCGACGCTCGCCATGAAGTGCGAGGGGCTCGGCGACGAGCAGCTGCGGGAGAAGTCCATGCCGCCGTCCACGCTGTCGCTGCTCGGCCTGGTCCGGCACATGGCCGAGGTGGAACGCGCCTGGTTCCGCCGGGTCTTCGAGGATGGCGAGGCGCCGATGGTCTGGTCGGACGAGATCGACTTCCAGGCCGCCTACGACGCGAGCACGTCGACCCGCGCCGAGGCCTTCGCCGCCTGGGAGGCCGAGGTCGAGACCTCCCGGCGGATCGAGCGCGAGGCCGCGTCCCTGGACCTCACCGGACACCAGCCGCGGTGGGGCGAGGACGTGTCGCTGCGGATGGTGATGGTGCACGTCCTGCTGGAGTACGGCCGCCACAACGGGCACGCGGACTTCCTGCGCGAGGGCGTCGACGGGACCGTCGGCGCCTGAGCGTTCCTACGAGGGCGTCAGGGAGATCCCCCACAGCTCGGCGATCGCGGCCGCACGGGCTTCGCGCGCGTCCCCCGCGGCGTCCGCACCCTCGCCGAACTCGCACGGCTACGGCCAGCGCTGGCAGCGGCTCCCGGCCGGTGGGAGCCTGACAGGAGGGGCGGATCGGCCGAGGAGCGACGATGGGCACACCTCCCGCGGCGCCGCGCGTGGACGAGGCGGCATTCCAGGAGCTGGAGCGATCCTTCTCCGGCAGACTCGTCCGCTCCGACGACCCCGCCTACGACGAGGCCAGGCGCATCTGGAACGGGTCCATCAGCAAGTTCCCCGCCCTCGTCGCCTATTGCACGGGCGTCGCCGACGTCGTCGCCGCGCTGAAGAGCGCGACACGCAGTGGGCTGCCGGTCGCGGTGCGGAGTGGGGGTCACAGCTTCCCGGGCCAGTCGCTCTGCGACGGCGGCCTCGTCATCGACCTGTCCGCCATGAACGGCATCCGCGTCGATCCGGTGAACCGCACGGTCAGGGCCCAGGCCGGAGTCCTGCTCGGAGCGCTGGACCGCGAGACGCAGCACTTCGGCATGGCCGTGCCCGCCGGGATCGTGACGCACACCGGTCTCGCCGGGCTCACCCTCGGCGGCGGCATCGGCTGGCTGATGCGCAAGTACGGACTCACCGTCGACCAGCTGCTCTCCGCCGACATGGTCACCGCCGACGGCGGCTTCGTCACGGCCGACGAGAACCACGAGCCCGAACTCTTCTGGGGCCTGCGCGGCGCCGGCACCAATTTCGGCGTCGTCACCGAGTTCGAGTTCCGGCTCAACCCCGTGGGCCCCACCGTGCTCGCCGGACCGATCCTGTGGCCGCTGGAGGAGGCACCGCACGTGCTCGCCTTCTACCGCGACTGGATCACCGACGTCCCCGACGAGCTGACCACCATCGTCGTCCACCGCAAGGCCCCGACCCTCCCCTCGATCCCTCCCGAACTGCACGGCAGGCCCGTCATCGCGGTGATCAGCTGCTACGCCGGGGACATCGAGACGGGCGAGGAGGTCCTCCGTCCGCTGCGGAAGTTCGGGACGCCGCTGCTCGACCTGTGCGCACCCAAGCCCTTCCTGCAGCACCAGTCCATGTTCGACCCGTCGTTCCGCCCCGGCTGGTGGTACTACGTCCGCTCCTGCGACATCGAGAGGCTCGACGACGAGGTCATCGGCATCAGCGCGGCCCACGCCCTGCAGCTCACGTCCCCGCTCTCGACGTGCAACATCTTCCACCTGGGTGGTGCGGTCGCCCGCGTGGGTGAGGACGAGACCGCGTGCAGCGGACGGGGCGTGGGCCACACCTTCAACATCAACGGCAACTGCTTCGACGCCGAGGGCTTCGACGAGGAGCGCGCCTGGGCGCGCTCATGGTGGTCCGCTCTGGAGCCGTACCACGCCGGTGTCTATGTCAACTTCCTCATGGAGGAGGGAGAGGCACGCGTCGAGCAGGCGTACGGGGCCGACAAGCTCCGCCGGTTGCGCCTCCTCAAGAAGGAGTACGACCCCGGCAACGTCTTCCGCTCCAACCAGAACATCGCCCCGGCGGCCTGACCGCACCTGCCTGACCGGGCGATTGTCAGTGCCGGGTGCGATGCTGCCGGGTATGGACGAGCTGATGCGAGGCCGTGTCTACGGCGCCGACCATGACGATCCCGATCCCGGCCCCCGACCCGGGCACGTCTACCGCGAGCTGGTGGCGGGCCCCTTGGACGGCCTCCTGCTCGACGTCACCGGCTGGACCGCGCGACAGCTCGAGGAGGGGGCCGCCCTGGCCACGGAGATCGGCTCCTACGGCCCGGGCGGCCACGCTCGCTACGGGCCGCGCGAGGGCGACGCCGTGCACTGGGACTGGGAGGGCGACACCCGCTAGTTCAGCCCTTCGGGCCAGGGGAAGCCGAGTGCTTCCACGTGCTCCCGGCTGCCGCCTCTGACCTGGGCGAAGGTCTTCGGATCGGTCGCTTCCAGCCGTGTCAGGGCAGCAGTGGCCCTGGCCTCCGGAGGGGTGTCGCCCTCCGGCAGGCTCCAGACGAACTGAAGCCACGGCCCGTCCGTGTCCTGGTCCGTGACGCCGACGGCGAGCGCGACGAGGGCGGCCGCGGCACGGTCGAGGGGAGCGAGTGCCTCCACGGCATGGCCCATGAAGTCCCGGAGCAGTCCGAGCGTCCGGAGGTACGGGATGTCCTCGGGCTCGCCGAGCCGGGCCAGGAGGCCGATGCCGAGGCACACGGCCACGCCGCTGGTGCCCGTACGGGTCAGCCGGCGGCCGAGTGCCCGTGCGGTCGTCTGGTCTTCCAGGGGCAGATCGGCGAGGGCCCAGCGGATGTGATGGTCTCGTACGCCCAGCTCGTCCAGGCGTCGCTGCACCTCGTCGGCGGCGCGCACGGTGTCCGGGTCGGTCAGGAAGGGGGTGAGGGCGTCCACGGCGGTCCGACGCGCATTGAGACGGTCGAGCGGGGAGCGCGGCCGGGAGGGCCGGTCGGGTGAGGGGTAACCGCCTTCGGGGAGGCGGCCGTCGGGCTCCGCGCGGTGAAGGCGCAGGGCGTAGTCGTACAGGGAGGGCCGAGGGGTGAGCGCGCCGCGCTCGTCCGGGGCGCTCACAGGGCGGAGTGGGACTCGATTCCGTAGGTCATGCGGGGGATCCTGCCAGACCCCGTCGACCCCGCGCGAGCGAATAGAGCGGCGCCCGCGCAGGGCTGCCGTGGGGCGGCGGGGCCGGGCCCCGGCCCCGCCGCGCCCCC
>NZ_JBHWBS010000007.1:110539-118686 GCF_042735655.1 Streptomyces sp. NPDC059567
GCGCGCTGGCCGCGCGCGGGGCGCGCGGGCGGGGGGGGGGGGGCCCCGCGCCCGCCGCCCCCCCCCCCCCCCGCCCCGTCACAGCGCCGGGTAGGCGTTCTTCATCAGTTCCTGGAACTGGGCCGAGAACCACTGCCCGGAGAGCGGAGCGTCCCCCAGCGCCCCCGACATACTGTTGCCGTTACGGGCGTTGCCCGTGTACGTCGGGTCGCACATCCGGTCGAAGCCCTTGCCCTCGTTGTTCGGGATCTCCTTGCTGGCACCGTCCGACTCGCCCGGCGGCTTCATCCACACGTACGCGTCGATGCCCGCGGCCGGCGCGGCCTGCGGCCGTTCGCCGAGCCCCGCACCCGACTGGTTGCACCAGTTGCCGAGGTGGATGCGCCGGTCGTAGCGGCCGCCGTTGACATAGGTGTCGACGCTGGTCGTCGCGCCCGCGGCGGTGGGCCGGGCGGTTCCGCCCCAGCCGTTGCGGGAGGTGTCGATCAACATGCCGAGCTTCGAGTCGAAGCCGAGCGAGACCAGCTTGTCGCGCATCGCCTGGGCGTACGACAGCTCGTCGACGTAGCGGTTCCAGTCCACCCACTTCGACTGGCGCACGGACACGCCGTTCACACTGTCGTCGATCGTGAAGTGGTTCTCCTTCAGCGCGCTGTAGTTGGCCGTGTTGACGATGAAGCCGTGGACGTTCGCGAGGGTCGATCCCTCGGCCTGGGCGGCCGTCCTGAAGAGTTCGGCGGACGCGCCGAAGTTGTCGTCCCAACCGAGCCAGCCGTGGTGGCCCGCGTCCACGTAGTTGTAGACGTTGCCGATCGCACCCAGCTTGTTCAGGGCGTAGCCGACGCCCTTGATGTAGTTGCCGTTGCTCTTCATCACATCGCAGTTCGCGGTCGCCGTCGGGCGCCCGGACACGTTGGTGACGAGGTTGGGCAGCGAGTCGATCTCGACGGTCGTGACGATCCGCAGGGCCGCGTACCTCGGGTCGGCGAGGATCGCGGAGATCGGGTCGATGTACTCGGTCTTGTACCGGTCGATCTCCGTCGGGCCCAGCTCGCCGTTGGACGCGAGCGCGGCACAGTCCCGGCCCGGCAGGTTGTAGATGACGAGCTGGACGACGAGCTCTCCACTGCCCTTCTGGACCAGGGCCTCGTCGAGGTGGTCGCGCAGACCCATGCCGCCGTTCACACCGGCGATGGCGGCCGTGCGGTCCAGCCAGACGCCGGTGGGCTGGTTCGAGATCCTGGTCCCACCGGGCTCGGCCGCGGCCTTCGCCGACCACTCGGGGTTCACGTACACCCGGGCACCGACGTACGGGTTGTCGGCCTTGGTGCCCGCCGGCGGCGGGGTGGTGGGTGGCGTCGTCGGGGGAGTGGTGGGCGGGGTCGTCGGCGGCTGGGTGGCGCCGTTGCAGACGACCCCGTTGAGCGTGAAGGTGGCGGGGACGGCGTTGGTGCCCGTGTGGGACCCGTTGAAGCCGAAGGAGGTCGAACCCCCCGTCGCCAGGCTGCCGTTGTACGACACGTTCCTGGCGGTCACGGCGGCGCCGGACTGGGTGATCGTGGCGTTCCAGCCCTGGGTGACCTGCTGGCCGTTCGCGTAGGACCACTCCAGGGTCCAGGAGCTCAGCGGGTCACCGGTGTTGGTGACGGTGACGTTGGCCCCGAAGCCGGTGTTCCACTGGTTGGTGACCTGGTAGTCGACCGTGCAGCCGGCCGCGGCTGCTCCGGCGGTGCTGGTCATGACGGTGGCGGTGGCGCCGGTCGCCGTGATCAGGCCGATGGCCGCCAGGAGGGCGGTGCGGCTCGTTGTGCGGCTCATTTCGTGGTGTGCCTTTCAGTTCAGGGCGCGCAGATGGTCGCGCAGCCCGATGCCGAATGCGGTGGGTGTGCCGTCGTACGAGGTGATGAGGGCCGGCCCGGAGGCGCAGCTCCAGGTGTTCCAGGTCCAGCCGAGGTACGAGAGCCCGCGGTCGTCGAACCACCTCATGACGCGGTCGATGAAGCCGTGACCACAGGTGTTCTCGCCGATCTCGCCCGCGACGAGGGGTACCTGCGCGGCGACCGGAGCGAGGGTGCTGTCCCAGCACGTCTCGTCGGAGCAGGTGTTGAAGTTGTAGACGTGCCAGGCGGCGGCCAGATTGCCCGCCGGGTCGGTGGGGCGGTGCGAGAGCCACTGGCTCAGATCGTTGGAGTACGCGATGCCGGGGACGAGCACGAGGTTGCGGGCGCCCGTGGCCCGGACCGCGTCCAGCAGGTCCTGCATTCCGGCCACTTCGTAGCCGATGCCCGGGCAGGTGCCGCCGTCGCGCCAGCACGTCCACGCCTGCGCGGTGGTGGACGTCGCCCGGTCCGGATACGGCTCGTTGAACAGGTCGAAGACGACCCGGCGGTCGTTCTTGAAGGTGTCGGCGACCGAGGTCCAGAAGGCCGGTGTGTACTGGGCGTCGGGCATCGGCTTCTGGCAGGAGGCGTGGACGTCGGAGCAGCCCGCCGAGTTGCCGGTGTACTGCCCGTAGGTCCAGTGCAGTTCGACGATGGGGGTCATGCCGTGGGCGAGGACGCGCTCGACGAGTCCCTTCACGGCGTCGGCGTAGTTCGCGCCCCGGTACTCGGGCTTGATGTTGTCCAGGCCCAGCCAGCACTCCTCGTTGAGCGGGATGCGTACGGTGTTGGCCTTCCAGTCCGCGATGGCGCGGACGGACGCGTCGTCGACCGGGCCGTCGAAGATGCCGTGGCCCTGGACGCACATGAACTCGGCCCCCGAGCGGTTGACTCCGAGCAGACGACGGGTCGCGCCGTTCTGGTCGGTGAGCCGGGTGCCGGCGACGCTCAGTTCGGGCGCGCCGGAGACGGGGTCGGGCGGGTCGGTCGGATCGGTGGGGGTCGGCGTGGGAGTCGTCGGCGTCGGGTCCGGTCCCGGATCGACGTTACAGACGGTCCCGTTGAGCGTGAAGGACGTGGGCGCGGTGTTGGCGCCCGACCAGGAGGCGATGAACCCGGCCGTGACGCTCACGCCCGTACCGAGGGAGCCGTTCCAGCTCTCGTTGACGGCCGTGGCCGTCGCGCCGGACTGGGACCACTTGCCGCCCCAGCCCTGACTGATCCTCTGATCGGCCGGGAAGTCGAAGCCGAGGCTCCAACTGCTGAGCGCCGCACTGTTGTTGGTGACGGTCACGGACCCCTGGAACCCGCCGGCCCACTCGCCGACGACCCGGTAGTCCACCGTGCAGGGAGGCGCGGCCGCTGCTCCTGAGGCCGTACCGACCACGGCGAGAGCGGTGCCGGCCATGGTCAACGCCGCTCCGGTGAGCAGCGCGGACAAGCGTGGGGGATGTCGCATGAGCGACTCCTTGCAGCGAGGGCGCATCGCTGGACGACGCGCCGACTGACGGAATCGCTCCCACTGGTGGGGCCAGACCGTAGCGTCAACTGACGCCAAGGAAAAGAGGAGTTGACGAACTTCTCGGTCGAATGTCTTCGACTCTTCACGCGCCTTGACGCCCTTGTGTCCCAACTGCACAGTGGGAGCGCTCCCACTGGTTCAGAGCTTGTTCCTCACCCGCAAGCCCCACCTCCCCGAGCCGCGAGGAGAACCGCCCCCATGCCACCACCACGACGACGACCACCGAGAACGCGCAGGCTGCTGACCGCGCTGGCCGCGGCGTTGTCCCTCCCGCTGGGTCCGACCGCCGTCGGCACCACCACCGCCCACGCGGCGGCGGTGCAGTGCAGCGTCGACTACAAGACCAACGACTGGGGTTCGGGCTTCACGGCCGAGCTCACCCTCACCAACCGCGCCACCACCCCGCTCGACGGCTGGACGCTGACCTACGCCTACGGCGGCGACCAGAAGCTCTCCAACGGCTGGAGCGGCACCTGGTCCCAGTCCGGGAAGAACGTGACGGTCACCCACGCCGACTGGAACAGGACGATCGCGGCGGGAGCGGCCGTCACGACCGGCGCCCAGTTCACGTACAGCGGCACCAACGCCGCTCCGACCGCCTTCGCCGTCAACGGCACCCCCTGCACCGGCGCCCACCAGCCGCCGGTCGCCGTGCTCACCAGCCCCGCCCCCGGGGCGGTCTTCACCGCGGGCGACCCGGTGCCGCTGGCCGCCACCGCGGCCGCCGCGGACGGCGCGACCGTGGACAAGGTGGAGTTCTACAGCGACACCACACTTCTCGGCACGGACACCACGGCCCCCTTCACCCTCGGCGTCACCGGCCTCGCGGCCGGCCCCCACTCGCTCTACGCCAAGGCGCACGACAGCCTCGGCGCCTCCGCCGAGTCGGCCCCGGTCGGGATCACCGTCGCCGCCGGACCCGCACTCGTCGCCACCCCCGCCCAGTTCGGCGTACGCCAAGGGGCCACCGGCAGCTACGACCTGAAGCTCTCCACCCAGCCGGCCGCCGACGTCACGGTGACCGTCGCCCGCACCTCGGGCAACACCAACCTCACCGCCACCCCCGGCAGCCTCACCTTCACCCCGGCGAACTGGAACACCGCCCAGAAGGTGACCGTCGCCGCCGCGGCCACCGGCACCGGCTCGGCCGTCTTCACCGCGACCGCCCCCGGCCACACCAAGGCCGAGGTCACCGTCGCCCAGCTGGCCGCCGACTCCACCTACGACGCCCGTTTCCTCGACCTCCACGGGAAGATCACCAACCCGGCCAACGGCTACTTCTCGCCCGAGGGCGTCCCGTACCACTCCGTCGAGACCCTGATCGTCGAGGCCCCCGACCACGGGCACGAGACGACCTCGGAGGCGTACAGCTATCTGATCTGGCTCCAGGCGATGTACGGGAAGATCACCGGTGACTGGACCAAGTTCAACGGCGCGTGGGACACCATGGAGGAGTTCATGATCCCCACCCGTGCCGACCAGCCGACGACCGGCACCTACAACGCGTCCAAGCCCGCCACCTACGCACCCGAGCACGACCTGCCGTCCCAGTACCCGGCCCGGCTCGACTCCGGGGTCACCGTCGGCCCCGACCCGATCGCCGGAGAGCTGAAGACCGCGTACGGCACCGACGACATCTACGGGATGCACTGGCTCCAGGACGTCGACAACGTCTACGGCTACGGCAACGAGCCCGGGAAGTGCTCCGCCGGACCGACGGCGACAGGACCCTCGTACATCAACACCTTCCAGCGCGGCCCCCAGGAGTCCGTCTGGGAGACCGTCCCCCACCCCACCTGCGACACCTTCACCTACGGCGGCAGGAACGGCTACCTCGACCTCTTCACCGGGGACGCCTCCTACGCCAAGCAGTGGAAGTTCACCAACGCCCCCGACGCCGACGCCCGCGCCGTCCAGGCCGCCTACTGGGCCGACGTCTGGGCCAAGGAGCAGGGCAAGGGGGCCCAGGTCACCACGACGGTCTCCAAGGCCGCCAAGATGGGCGACTACCTGCGGTACGCGATGTTCGACAAGTACTTCAAGAAGTCCGGGAACTGCGTCGGACCGACCGCCTGCCCCGCCGGCACCGGCAAGGACAGCGCCCACTACCTGATGTCCTGGTACTACGCCTGGGGCGGCGCCACCGACACCTCGGCCGGCTGGTCCTGGCGGATCGGCTCCAGCCACGCCCACGGCGGCTACCAGAACCCGCTCGCCGCCTACGCGCTCAGCGAGTACGCCCCGCTGAAGCCCAAGTCGGCGACCGGCGCGGCGGACTGGGCGACCAGCCTCGACCGGCAGCTGGAGTTCTACCGCTGGCTCCAGTCCGACGAGGGCGCCATCGCCGGCGGCGCGACCAACAGCTGGCAGGGCCGCTACGCCCAGCCCCCGGCCGGGACCCCGACCTTCCACGGCCTCTTCTACGACGAGAAGCCCGTCTATCACGACCCGGCGTCCAACCAGTGGTTCGGCTTCCAGGCGTGGTCCATGGAGCGGGTCGCCGAGTACTACCGGCAGACCGGTGACGCGGCCGCCGAGACCGTGCTCGACAAGTGGGTCGGCTGGGCGCTGTCGAAGACCACGATCAACCCCGACGGCACCTACCGCATCCCCTCCACCCTCCAGTGGTCCGGAGCCCCCGACACCTGGAACGCCGCGAACCCCGGCGCCAACGCCGGACTCCATGTCACCGTCACCGACTACACCGACGACGTCGGCGTGGCCGCCGCCTACGCCAAGTCCCTCACCTACTACGCGGCCAAGTCCGGGCACGCCGAGGCCAAGCGGGTCGCCAAGGCCCTCCTCGACGGCATGTGGACCCACCACCAGGACCCGCTCGGCATCGCCGTCCCGGAGACCCGCGCCGACTACAACCGGTTCGACGACCCGGTGTACGTACCGAGCGGCTGGAGCGGCACCATGCCGAACGGCGACACCGTGAACTCCTCGTCCACCTTCGCCTCGCTCCGCACCTTCTACCAGGACGACCCCGCCTGGCCGAAGATCGAGGCCTACCTCGCGGGCGGCGCCGCGCCCGTCTTCACGTACCACCGGTTCTGGGCCCAGGCGGACATCGCCCTGGCCATGGGCTCGTACGCCGGACTGCTCGCATAGCAGCGCCCCGCAGACGAGCGGTCGCGTACGAATCGGCCGGGCAGGCCCCTGTGTTCAGGGTCTGCCCGGCACCGCTCTTCGTCGTGAGCACGGCAACCGATAGGGTCGGGTCCGCAGCGCGTCGAAGCGCTTGCCCGAACAGAGTCGTGGAGAACGGGGCGGAGACCAGCATGGTGACCCTCGCCGATGTCGCGCGCCACGCCGGAGTCTCGGCCAGCACCGTCAGCTACGTGCTGAGCGGAAAGCGGTCGATCTCCACCGCGACCCGCGAGCGCATCCGACGCAGCATCGAGGAGCTCGGCTATCGCCCGCACGCGGGCGCCCGCGCACTCGCCAGCAGCCGCACGAACATCCTCGCGCTGATGATGCCCATCCGCACCGACATGCACGTGCCCGTGCTCATGGAGATCGCGATGGCCGTCACCACGACGGCCCGTGCCCACGGCTACGACGTCCTGCTCCTCACCGGCGAGGAGGGCCCGGAGGCGCTCCACCGCGTCGAGGGCAGCGCACTGGCCGACGCGATGATCGTGATGGACGTCGAACTCGAGGACCCGCGCCTGCCCCATCTGAAGGCGGCCGAGCGCCCCGCGGTCCTCATCGGCCTGCCCGCCGACACCACCGGACTCAGCTGCGTCGACCTGGACTTCGGGGCCGCCGGCGCCCAGTGCGTGGACCATCTCGCCGACCTCGGCCACCGGCAGATCGCGGTCCTCGGCGAGCCGCCGGCCGTGTACGCCCGCGGCACGGGTTTCGCCGAACGCACCCTGGTGGGACTGCGCGGCGCGGCGGCCGAGCGGTCCGTCGGCCTGCTCCACCGGCCCTGCGACGGCACCTACGCCGCGGTCGCCGCGACCGTCACCCGGATCTTCGAGGAACGCCCCCACACCACCGCACTCGTCGTCCAGAACGAGGCCGCCGTCGAGCCGCTGCTCGCGCTGCTGCGTCAGCAGGGGCGCGCGGTGCCCGAGGACGTCTCGGTGGTCGCGGTCTGCGCCGGCCAGGTGGCGGCCGAGGCGTCCGTGCCGCTCACCTCCGTCGGCGTGCCCGCCCAGGAGATGGGGCGGCTCGCCGTCGAAAGGCTCTTCGCCCACCTGGACGAGCAGGAGCCCGTCGGCACCGTCCTGATCGCACCCGAACTGGAGGCACGCGGCAGCACGGGACCGGCCCCCGCGGGTGAACCGGAGCGCGCCGACGGCGGGGAGAGAGGCCGGCGTGGCCACAGCCGTCGATGAGGACGCGACGGAGTTCCGTGCGTTCTTCGAGCGCCACTACGCCGAACTCGCCCGCCTCGCCCACCTGTTGACCGGGGAGGTCGACGCGGCCGATGATCTCGCGGCGGACGCGATGGTCGCCCTCTGGCACCGCTGGGACCGGGTGCGCGGCGCCGACCATCCCGTCGCGTACGCCCGTGGAGTCGTCGCCCACCTCGTCCGCAGCCGCATCCGCAGCGCGGTCCGTGAGCGGCGCCGCGTCGCGCTGTTCTGGGACCGGCGCTCCGAACGCGGGGGCCCCCCCCCCCGGGCCGCGGGGGGGGGGGGGCCGGCCCCGCCATCCGCGCCGCCCCGGCCCCCCCCCCCCGGGGGGGGGGCGCCCCCGGTCGATGCACTCTGCGGTCGGGGGCCCCGCCC
>NZ_JBHWBS010000007.1:118696-135633 GCF_042735655.1 Streptomyces sp. NPDC059567
GCCGACCCCGCCGCGCGGGCGGTGCGCGGCGCGGCGGGGGGGTGTTCGGGCCCCGGCGCTCCCCCGGGGTCGACCACCCCGCGGGGCCGGGGGGCGCCCACGTCCGGACCGCTCTACGGGCCCTGCCGTTCCGCAAGCGCGCCTGTGTGGTCCTGCGCCATGCCTTCGACCTGTCGGAGCGGGACACGGCACAGGTCCTCGGCGTCTCGGTCGGTACGGTGAAGAGCCAGACCTCCAAGGGCATGGCCGAGCTGCAGCGCGTGCTCGGGCCCGGGGCGGCGTCGGAACTGGCCGGGAGGCAGGCGTGAGGGGCGAGGGAGTGGGGAATGAGCGCGTGACGAACGAGGACGAGCTGCGCGCACGGCTGCGGGAGGCGGCCGAGGCGCACCGTCCCGACCGTGCCCGGATGCTGGCCCGGGTCGAGCGCGGCATGGCCGCGGACGCGCTCGCCGCCCCCGCACGGCCCCTCCGGCCGGTGCCCTGGCTGAGGGTGGCCGGGGCGGCCGTGGCCGTCGCCGGGATCTTCGCCGCTGGGGGCTACGCCGTCACCGCGCTGTCCGACCAGTCCCGCTCGGTCTCCGCGGCAGGCGCCGAACCGCGGCTGCGGGCCGAAGGCGTGATCGACCCCGGCAGTAACCGCTACTGGGCGCAGAGCGACCTCACCGTCACGACCTCGACCCCGCTGTCCGGGCTCGTCGTCGAGCTGCGGGTCGCCCAGACCGGCGGCGTCGCCTCCACCGGCAACTGGCGCTCTCTGCCTGCCGAGGACTTCACCGTCTCGGTACGGGAGGACGGCGGCGCCCTCGTCTACCGCTGGACCCTGACCGCGGGACGTACCGTCCCGGCCGGACGCCATGTGTTCGCCGGCCAGTACAACCACGCCGAGGGCGGGCGCGAGGCCGGATCCGACACGTACACGGTCACGGCGACGGACACGTCCGGTCACCGGGCCTCCGCACGCGGCGGCTTCGCGCCCACCACTCCGTAGCGGCCTGTCGGCAGCCGGGTCAGCGGACCGCCAGAAGGTGCTCCAGAGCCAGCTGGTCCAGGCGCTCGAAGGCCATCGAGCGACCGGCGGCCGCGGCCGGGTCGAAGGTCTCGTACGCGGTGGGGTCGGCGAGCAGCCCCGCGAGGCCGTCGGCGGCCGTGGGGGTCGCCAGCTCCGGGAGCCGGGAGGCGACCAGCGCCTCCTGGACCTCCGGGTCGGCGCGGAAGGCGGCCGCGCGCTCCTTGAGGATCAGGTAGTTGCGCATGCAGTTCTTCGCGGACTCCCACACCCCGTCGAAGCCGTCGGTGCGCACCGGCTTGAAGTCGAAGTGCCGCGGCCCCTCGTACCCGGCGCTCTCCAGCAGGTCCACCAGCCAGAACGCCTGGCGCAGGTCGCCGGCCCCGAAGCGGAAGTCCTGGTCGTACTTGATGCCGGACTGGCCGTTGAGGTCGATGTGGAAGAGCTTGCCGGCCCACAGGGCCTGGGCGATGCCGTGCGGGAAGTTCAGCCCGGCCATCTGCTCGTGGCCCGTCTCCGGGTTGACGCCGACCAGCTCCGGCCGCTCCAGGCGCTCGATGAACGCGAGCGCGTGTCCGATCGTCGGCAGCAGGATGTCGCCGCGCGGCTCGTTCGGCTTGGGCTCGATCGCGAAACGCAGATCGTAGCCCTGCTCGGTGACGTACCGGCCGAGCAGGTCGAAGGCCTCCTTCATCCGGTCGAGCGCCACCCGCACGTCCTTGGCCGCGCCGGACTCGGCGCCCTCCCGGCCGCCCCAGGCGACATAGGTCGTGGCGCCCAGCTCGACGGCCAGGTCGATGTTCCGGATCGTCTTGCGGAGCGCGAAACGGCGCACGTCGCGGTCGTTGGCGGTGAAGCCGCCGTCCTTGAACACAGGGTGCGTGAAGAGGTTGGTGGTGGCCATCGGCACCTTCAGGCCGGTGCTCTCCAGCGCGGCCCGGAAGCGCTTGACCACACCCTCGCGCTCGGTCTCCGAAGCGCCGAAGGGGATCAGGTCGTCGTCGTGGAACGTGACGCCGTACGCACCGAGCGCGGCGAGCCGCTCGACCGACTCGACCGGGTCGAGCGCGGGGCGGGTGGCGTCGCCGAAGGGGTCGCGGCCCTGCCAGCCGACGGTCCACAGGCCGAAGGTGAACCGGTCCTCGGGGGTGGGGGTGAACCGGTCTCCGGGGGTGGGGGTGAGGCGTTCCGCCATGCTCTGTCCCTCTTTGCTGCTCGGCCGCGGCGAACACGGCGAAGTGATACGCGGCCAGGTCTGGCCCGGGTATTTGTTTTCTGAGATAACTAATACGGCAACGTGCGAGAGCGCGCCAGAGGCCGAGTCGAGGAAAGGTGAACGCCATGCCGGCGACACACCCCGTGGTGATCGGTGTGGACAGCTCCACGCAGTCCACCAAGGCAGCCGTGGTCGATGCCGCCACCGGCGCCCTGCTCGCGGTCGGCCGCGCCGGGCACACCGTCATCGGCACCGGCGGCGCGCGCGAGAGCGACCCCGAACAGTGGTGGTCCGCCCTCGGCGAGGCCGTCGCCCGGGGACTGAAGGAAGCCGGGGTCGCGGCCTCCGCCGTCACCGGGATCGCGGTCGCCGGACAGCAGCACGGCCTGGTCGTCCTCGACCCGGGCGGCCGTCCCCTGCGCCCGGCACTGCTCTGGAACGACACCCGCTCCGCGCCGCAGGCCGCCGACCTCACCGACGCGCTCGGCGGCCCCGGCGCCTGGCTGACACGGACCGGCTCGGTGCCCGTCGCCTCCATGACGGCCGCCAAGTGGCAGTGGCTGTGCGAGCACGAGCCCGCCACCGCCGAGGCGACGGCGGCGGTCCGGCTGCCGCACGACTTCCTCACCGAGCGGCTCAGCGGCGTCGCCGCCACCGACCCCGGGGACGCCTCGGGCACCTGCTGGTACTCCACCGCCGACGGCGCCTACGACCCCGCGCTCCTGCAACTCCTCGGCCTCGCACCGGAGTCGCTCCCCGTCGTCGCCCCGAGCGGCGCCACCCGCGTCGGCACCCTCACCCCCGCCGCCGCCGCGACGCTCGGCCTCCCGGACGGCATCGCCGTCGCCGCCGGAACCGGCGACAACATGGCCGCCGCCGTCGGACTCGGCCTCGGCGGCGCCGGACACCTGGACCACCCCGTCGTCAGCCTCGGCACCTCCGGCACCGTCTTCGCCGCCACCCGCACCCGCCCCGCCGCCCCCGGGCTCGCCGGCTTCGCCGCCGCCGACGGCACCTTCCTCCCGCTCGGCTGCACCCTCAACTGCACCCTCGCCGTGGACAGGTTCGCCGACCTCCTCGGCCTCGACCGCGAGGACGCCGTCCCCGGCGACGGACTCGTCGTCCTGCCGTACCTCGACGGCGAACGCACCCCAGACCTGCCGCACGCCGCCGGACTCCTCACCGGGCTGCGCCACACCACCACCCCGCGCGCCATCCTCGGCGCGGCCTACGAAGGCGCTGCCTTCACCGTCCTGCGCGCCCTCGACGAACTCCTCGCCGCCTGCGGGCTCGACCCCGCCGACCCGAAGGTCCGGGACCGTCCGCTGCGCCTGATCGGCGGCGGCGCCCGGGGCAGGGCATGGACGCAGACCGTCCGCCGGCTCTCCGGACGGCCCCTGATCGTCCCGTACGCGACCGAGCTCGTCGCCCTCGGAGCCGCCGCCCTCGCCGCCGCGGCCGCCTCCGGCGAGGACCCGGTCGCCGTGGCCACCGCCTGGGCCACCGGCCAGGGCGAACTGCTGCCGGCATCGGCCAGGGACCACGAGACCTGGGACCGCATCGCCGGGACGCTCGAACGCGCCACTCCCACCCTGCTGTCCTGACGTCACCCGGGACCGACCTCCCTGGCGTCCCCATCCCCGCACCGCACCAGAGCGACGAGGATCACGATGAAGTTCACCAACGGCTTCTGGCTCATGCGAGAAGGCGTCCGCGCCTCCTACGCCACCGAAGTGCGCGATCTGCACGTGAGCGCCGACCACTTCACCGCGTACGCCTCCGTCAAGCGCGTCGAGTCGCGCGGCGACACGCTCAACTCGGCGCTGATCACCGTGGAATGCTTCTCGCCCACCACGGCCGGGAGGAGACCGCCGTCACCGTCCCGGGCCACCACCACGATCTGCTCACCGGGGCGACCGTCGAGGGCGCCCTGCGCCTCGGCCGGCACGGAGCGGCCGTACTCAAGGAGGCGCCGTGATCCACGGGACATGGGAGGGACGGCCCGCCGTCGTCCGCCCGACCCGTACCGGTCGGATCGACCCCAGGACTCCCGCCGCCGCGCGCCCTCTCGACCTGCGCACCGGCGAGAGCCGCGTCCTCACGCCGTGCGACGCGGCGGAGCCTCGTCCTCCGGCGGCCTCGACTTCCGGGCGAACAACCTGACCGTCAGCGTCGGCTGAGCCGCCGCGCCGACTCCTCCGTCCTGGCGTTCGTCCGCGGTTTCGTCGGCGCCGGGCCCGAGCTGTCCCGCACGGTCAGCTCGGGCGCGAGGAGCGCCACGTCGTCGTCGCCCTCGGCACCGCCGAGCTTCGCCACGAGCCGCTCCACCGCCCGCCGTCCCAGCTCCTGCGCGGGGATGGCGACCGAGGTGAGACGTACGGAGGCCTGCGCCGCGACCTGCTCGGGACAGACCGCGACGACGGAGACGTCCTCCGGCACCGCCCGCCCGTCGCGGCGCAGCAGCGCGAGGAGGGGCTCCACCGCGGCCTCGTTCTGCACGACGAGCGCGGTGGTGCCGGGCCGCTCGTCGAAGACGCGGCCGAGGGTGGCGAGGACCGCCTCGTAGCTGCCCTCGCAGGGGCGGTGGAGAACGCGCAGACCGAGCTGGTCCGCGCGGCCGCGCAGCCCGCTGAGGGTCCGCTCCGCGAAGCCGGTGTGCCGCTCGTAGACGCCGGGCGCCTCGCCGATGACGGCGATCTCGCGATGCCCGAGGCCGGCGAGGTGCTCGGCGCAGAGCGCGCCGCCCGCGGCGAAGTCCAGGTGGACGCAGGTGAGTCCGGTGGGATCGGCCGGGAGGCCGACCAGCACGGAGGGCCGGCCGCAGGTACGGAGCAGGGGGAGGCGCTCGTCCTGGAGCTCGACGTCCATCAGGATCAGCGCCTCGGCGAGACCGCTCCCGGTGACGCGTCGGACGGCCGAGACTCCTTCCTCGCCGGTCAGGAGCAGCACGTCGTATCCGTGGGCGCGGGCGGTCGTGGCGACGGAGATGGCGATCTCCATCATCACCGGGACGTACATGTCGGTCCGCAGCGGAACCATCAGAGCGATGATCCGCGACCGGCTGCTGGCCAGGGCGCGGGCGCCGGCATGCGGGTGGTAGCCGAGCCGCTCGATGCTGTCGAGGACGCGGCGCCTCGTGCCCGCCGAGATCGAGCGCTTGCCACTGAGGACGTAGCTCACCGTGCTGGCCGACACCCCGGCATGCCGGGCGACCTGGGCGAGGGTGACCATCCGTTCTCCCGTCCATGGTGAAGCGCTTCGAGAATCTCGCCGCCGCGATGGTCGGTGTGATCAGTGTCGACGGTATCTCCGGCGGAGAGAGGGTGTCCAGAGCGGAACTCAGTGAATCGAAGCGCTTCGACGCGCCTAGCTGCGCTGCGCGTTGCTCGACCTGGCGGGAGGGGGACGTCAAGCACGGCGACGACGGCGGTCGGCCACCCGGCGGAGCGGCCGCCCGTCGATGTCAGGGGTCGCGGACCGCGCCCGCTACCCCGCGTAGGTCTCGAACTCGGCGACCTTCGGTGTGCCGGCCGAGCCGGTGATCTCGAAGGTGACCTTGCTCAGCGAGGTCCGGGGGAAACTGATGGCGCCCGCCCCGCTGCCGGAGGCGAGGACGGCACCCGTGTCGGCGTTGACGACCCGCCAGGACCCGATGGCGCCCACGGAGTCGGACGCCTCCCGGATGGTGATCGCCGAGACGGAGACGGCCGAGCCCCACTTGATCGAGATCGAGCCGGTCGAGCCGGCCGGCGACCAGTAGGTGCTCATGTCACCGTCGCGGACGTTGCCGTAGCTCGTCCCGCTCGCCTTGCCGGAACCGTCGGAGCCGGCGCCGATGCTGAGGTTGGCGCCGGAGGGCTGGGTGGCCGTCGCCGTCGGGGTGGGGGTGGTCGGGGTCGCCGTCGGGCCGGTCGTCGTGGTGCCGGTGGGCGTCGGGGTCGGAGTCTGCGGCGTGCAGGCGCCGTCCGACACCCGCAGACCCTTGCCGGCGCCGGCGGTCTGGCTCACGACGGCCGGCACGCAGGACGCGGCGTCGAGGGGGTAGGCGTACGGGATGGCGACGGTGGTGTTGGACTGCGGGTTCGGCCCGGCGGGGTTGTTGTCGGTGCCCGGGCTGGACCAGGTCACGTTGTCGAAGATGTTGCCGCTGACCTGCCAGTAACCGGCCGCGTCGGTGTAGAACGTGCCCAGGACGTCCTTGGAGTCCTCGAAGTAGTTGTTGTCCACCTTGGCGCGGGCGCCGGCCCGGGAGTTGATGCCGGACTCGTTGAGGCTCACGTAGTGGTTGTTGTACATGTGGGCCGTGCCGCCGCGCAGCAGGGGCGCGCGGGAGTCGATGTTCTCGTACAGGTTGTGGTGGTACGTGATGAAGCCGTTCGAGAGGTCGCTCTCACTGGACCCGACGAGGCCACCACGGCCGGAGTTGCGCAGGGTGCTGTAGGACAGGGTCACGTACTGGGTGTCGTCCTTCATGTCGAAGAGCCCGTCGAAGCCCTCCGACTCCCCACCCGAGGCCTCCAGGGTGACGTGGTCGACCCACACGTTGCGGACGCCGCTCTCCATGCCGATGGCGTCACCACCGTTGGACGTCGGCGAGCCGGACTTCTTGACGTTCTTGACGGTCACGTTCTGGATGACGATGTTGCTGGACTCGCGGATGTGAATGCCCAGTTGGTCGAAGACGGCGCCGGCTCCGACCCCGACGATCGTGACGTTGCTGATCTGCTTGAGCTCGATCACGCCGTCGGCGGTGTTGCAGCTGTCGCCCGACACCTTGGTGGTGTTGGCGTGGTTGACGGTCCCCTCGACCTCGATCGTGATCGGGGTATTGCTACTGGCCCGACCGCACAGGGCGGCATGGATCGCGGTCCCCGTGGTGGCCCGCACGGTCTGCCCGCCGGCCCCGCCGGTGGTCCCGCCGTTCTGTGTCGCGTACCCGGTGGCGCCCCCGGTCGCCGCCGATGCCTCGGGCATCAACAGAACCGCCCCGGTCCCGGCCGCGATGGCCATCGTGGCCATCGCCGCGGACAGTCGCCGTGCGACTGGTCGTCTCATCCTGGTCTCCCTACGACGTCGAGCACCGTCTCTCGGTGCTCCGAGCCGTAGTCGCCACCACCGACCCGGAAGTTGCCGCCCTGCCGGGCGTTCTCTTGACGCGCCAAGTCGCCCGACCTACCGTCCGGTTCGAAGTCACGACTGTTGGTCGATATTTCGAACAACGGGGAGATGGCCCTCCGCCCCGTTCGAAGGGAACCGCATGTCCCGTACCGCTGCCCGACTCACCCTCGACCCGGCCTTCACGGTGGGCCCCGTCGATCCCCGGCTCTTCGGTTCCTTCGTCGAGCACCTCGGTCGCTGCGTCTACACCGGCATCCACGAGCCCGGCCATCCCGCCGCCGACGCCGACGGTCTGCGCACCGACGTGCTCGACCTCGTCCGCGAACTGGGCGTCACCGCCGTCCGCTACCCCGGCGGCAACTTCGTCTCCGGCTACCGCTGGGAGGACGGCGTCGGCCCCGTCGACGAGCGGCCCCGCCGACTCGACCTCGCCTGGCGCTCCACCGAGACCAACCGCTTCGGCCTCGGCGAGTTCATCGCCTTCGTACGGAAGATCGGTCCGCGGGCCGAGCCGATGATGGCCGTCAACCTCGGCACTCGCGGTGTCGCCGAGGCCCTGGACCTCGTCGAGTACGCCAACCACCCGTCCGGCACCGAGCTCTCCGAGCGGCGCATCGCCCACGGCGACAAGGACCCCTTCGGCATCCGGCTGTGGTGTCTGGGGAACGAGATGGACGGGACGTGGCAGACCGGCCACAAGACCGCCGAGGAGTACGGCCGGCTGGCCGCCGAGACCGCCCGCGCCCTCCGCCGGATCGACCCCGGGCTCGAACTCGTCGCATGCGGCAGCTCGCATCGCGGCATGGAGACCTTCGCCGCCTGGGAGGCCACCGTCCTCGCCGAGACCTACGACCTCGTCGACCACATATCCCTCCACGCCTATTACGAGGAGGTCGACGGCGACCGCGACTCCTTCCTCGCCTCCGCCGTCGACATGGAGGCCTTCATCGAAGCCGTCGTCGCCACCTGCGACCACGTCGGCGCCCGGCTCGGATCGTCGAAGAAGATCAACCTCTCCTTCGACGAGTGGAACGTCTGGTACCAGCGCCGGCCCAATCCGCACCCCGTGGAGGACTGGCAGGAGGCCCCGCGCATCCTGGAGGACGTCTACACGGTCACCGACGCCGTCGTCCTCGGCTCGCTCCTCATCGCCCTGCTGCGCCACGCCGACCGGGTGTCCGTGGCCTGTCTCGCCCAACTCGTCAACGTGATCGCGCCGATCATGACCGAGCCCGATGGGGCGGCCTGGCGGCAGACCATCTTCCACCCCTTCGCCCAGGCGTCCCGGTACGGCCGCGGCACGGTTCTCGACGTACGGGTGGACTCGCCGACGTACGAGACCGCACGCTTCGGCGACGTACCGCTGCTGCATGCCACCGCCGTGCGGAACGACGACGGGGGAGTGACCCTCTTCGCGGTCAACCGTGACCGGAACCGGCCGCTCCCGCTCGACGTGACCCTGCACGGCCTGGACCTGAACCGAGTCGTCGAGCACTCGGCGCTCGCCGACGCCGACCCCGAGGCCCGCAACACCGTCGACGAAACCGAGCGGGTCCGCCCGTGTCGCGTGGACGGCACCGCCCTGACGGACGACGGACTGCACACGGTCCTGGAGCCGATGTCCTGGAACGTGATCCGGCTGGCCTGACCCGCCCAGAGACAGCATGAACTGAATCCTTTCAGTTGATGCTGGCCGTTGTCGGAAGTGCACCTGTCCTGGGTTCATCGTCAGGTTAAATCCACCCAGGACAAACCTCAGCAAGCGATCCTGTCCAAAACATTGACGAGCGCGGCGGCCGTCCTTACGTTGTGCCGCAAGCGCTTTCCTAAAACGTTTCAATCGTGCGTGGAGGACGAACAGTGCGTACTCAAGGGACGGTCGACCGACGCGGTCTGCTCAAGGTGGCGGGCGGCTCCCTGGCCGCTCTCGGCCTGACCGCGGCGGGGTGTGGCAACGGCAGCGGCTCGGGCGACGGGACCGTCACCATCCGGTATGCCTGGTGGGGCTCCGACGACCGCGCCAAGCGGATCAACCAGACGATCGCGCTCTTCGAGAAGAAGTACCCGAAGATCAAGGTCAAGACGGACTTCCAGCCCTACACCGACTTCTGGAAGAAGTTCAACACCCAGGCCTCGGGCGGCAATCCGCCGGACGTCTTCCAGAACGCGATCGCCTTCCTGCGCAAGTACGACGCCAAGAACGTCCTGCTCGACCTCCATGAGCAGGCCAAGGCCGGCAATCTGCGCACCGAGGGCTTCCGGGCCGGCCTGGAGAAGTTCGGCGAGGTCGACGGCAAGCTGCTCGGCGTCCCCGTGGGCAGCAACTCGATGGCCCTCGTCATCGACAAGCACGTCTACACCCGGGCGGGCGTCACGCCCCGACAGGGCTGGACCTGGGCCGAGTTCGACGCGGCGATGAAGAAGATCCGCGACACCGGCGGCCGGGCGGGCGACAGCGGCATGTACGGCGTGATGTACCTCTACGACCTGTACCTGCGCCAGCAGGGAAAGGCGTTCTTCACCGAGAAGGGTCTGGGCTTCACCGAGGCCGACCTGACGGACTGGTGGACCAAGGCGGAGCGGGACAGCAAGTCCGGCGTCGTCGCGAACACCAAGAAGGTCGTCCAGGCCAAGCCCAAGTCCGCGGTCACCGCCGACCTCGCCGCCGGCGAGTTCACCTGGGACAACTTCACCAACCGCTACACCGCCGAGGGCAAGAGCGAGTACGGCCTCGCGCCGATCCCCACCACCGACGGCAAGAAGACCGGTCAGTACCTCGGCTCCCTGATGCTCAGCGGCTCCAAGCGCACCAAGCACCCCAAGGAAGTCGCCCAGTTCATCGACTTCATGGTCCACGACCCCGAGGTCGCCAGGATCATGGGTTACGACCGTGGCGTCCCCGCGACCGTCGCGCAGTACGAGGCCTTCCGGCCCACCGACCCGATCGCCAAGGAGATAGCGGCGTACGAGCAGTCCCTGGTCGACGCGGGCGTCCTCGAGCCGATCACCCCGCACCCGGCGGGCGCCGATGTCTGCGAGTCGGCCTTCCTGCGCCTCGCGGAGGAACTGGGTCTCGGCACGCGGTCGGTGGACGAGGCGGTCGAGCAGTTCTTCACCGAGTCGAAGACGGCTCTCGGCAGTTGATGGGATCGACCGTGACCCACGCCCCCGCCGCGGGAGTCGGCACCCCCGCCCCCCAGGGCTCCGGGCCACCGCCCGCGGATCCCGCATCGGACCTCGCCCCGCACCCCGCCGCCGCCCGAGAGCGGCGGGACCGCAGGGAGAACCTGGCCGGCTACCTCTTCATGTCCCCGTGGATAGCGGGGTTCCTGCTGCTGACGGCGGGCCCGATGGTCGCCTCGCTGTACTTCGCGTTCACCGACTACAACCTCTTCGACTCCCCGAGGTGGATCGGTTTCGAGAACTTCACGGAGATGTTCGGCGACCCGCGCTGGCGCCACTCCGTCTCGGTGACGCTCTGGTACGTCGTCATCGGGACGCCGCTCAAGCTGCTTCTCGCTCTCGGGGTGGCGCTGCTGCTCGCCCAGAGCCGACGCGGGCAGGGCTTCTACCGCGCCGCGTTCTACGCTCCCTCGTTGATCGGAGCGAGCGTGTCCGTGGCCATCGTCTGGAAGGCGATCTTCTCCGACGGAGCGGTCGTGGACCGGGCCCAGAGCACGCTGTTCGGCGTGGACGTCGGCGGCTGGATCGGCGACCCCGCGTGGATTCTGTACGCCCTGGTGGCGCTCACCGTCTGGCAGTTCGGCGCACCCATGGTGATCTTCCTGGCCGGCCTCAAGCAGGTCCCGCGCGAGCTGTACGAGGCGGCGGAGGTGGACGGCGCGGGACCCTGGCGCCGGTTCTGGAGCATCACGCTGCCGATGATCTCGCCGGTGCTGTTCTTCAACGTCCTGCTGGAGACCATCCACTCCTTCCAGATCTTCGCCTCGGCCTACATCGTCGGCGGAGGAGCGGGCGGCAACGCCTGCGGTCCGGCGGACGGTTCGCTCGTCTACACCTGTTATCTCTACGTCCAGGGCTTCGAGAACAGTCGGATGGGCCTCGCCTCGGCCATGGCGTGGATGCTGCTCCTCGCCGTCGCGGCGGTCACGGCGGTGCTGTTCTGGTCCCAGAAGCGCTGGGTGCACTACGAGGAGGCGGCTCGATGAGCATGTCCCGTACGGTCCGGCCGGCACGCACCCCGTCGGCCGCGGCCTCGGCCGGCCTCCGGCGCCGGGGCGCGGGCTCGCTCGCCTGGCACGTGGGTTCGCTCGCGGTGCTCGCGGTGGTGCTCTATCCCGTGGTGTGGGTGCTCGGCGCCTCGTTCAAGGAGGGCGACGAGATCGTCGGCAGCCTGGAGCTCTTCCCCACCGATCCCGTCGTCAGGAACTACACCCGGCTGACCGAGGGCATCGCCGACATCCCGGTCTCCACCTTCTTCCTCAACTCCACCGTCCTCGCGGTCGGATCCGTGGCCGGGGTGCTGCTCTCCTCCTCGCTGACGGCGTATGCCTTCGCACGCATCAGGTTCGCGGGACGCAATCTGATGTTCGTGCTGATGATCGGCACCCTGCTGCTGCCGTACCACGTGCTCCTGATCCCGCAGTACGTCCTGTTCCAGAAGATGGACGTCATCGACACCTATACACCGCTGCTCCTGGGCAAGTACCTGGCCGTCGACGCCTTCTTCGTCTTCCTGATGGTCCAGTTCATGCGCAACCTTCCCAAGGAGCTGGACGAGGCGGCCCGGCTGGACGGCTGCGGCCACCTGCGGATCTACTGGTCGATCGTGCTGCCCCTGTGCCGGCCGGCGCTGATCACCAGCGCGATCTTCACGTTCATCAACACCTGGAACGACTTCATGGGCCCGCTGATCTACGTCAACACGCCCGAGAAGTACACCGTGGCCCTGGGGTTGAAGATGTTCGTCGACCAGGAGGGCGTGGCCGACTACGGCGGCATGATCGCGATGTCCCTGGTGGCGCTGCTGCCTGTGCTGCTCTTCTTCCTCGCCTTCCAGCGCTATCTGATCGACGGCATGGCCACGTCCGGGCTCAAGGGCTGAGGAGGATCGATGAGAACGCGCCTCCTCGCACGGTTCGGGGTCTTCGCCGAGTGCCTGCTCGTCGGGGTGTGGATCGCCCTCGCCTCCCTTCCGCTGGTCACCCTGCCCGCGGCGCTGGCCGCCGGGGCGGCGCATCTGCGCCGCTGGACCGGCGAGGTCGAGGGCGGATGGCGGGAGTTCGTGGCGGATCTGCGCTCCGCGATGCGCCGGGGCTGGCTGGTGGGGCTCGCGGCCTGGGCGGCGCTCGTCCTGCTCTGGGCCGACCTCGCCATCGTACGGGCGGGGCTGCCGGGTGGTCGGTTCGTCGGCGCGGTCGGGATCCTGGCGATGCTCACGCTGACCGTGACCGTGTTGCGGGCTTGCACGGCGTGGCGCCCGGACGCCTCCTGGCGCGCCCTGCTGCGCGCCGCCGCCCGCCGCACCCTCGGTGACCCCGCGGGCTCGCTGCTCGTCGTCTGCGGTCTCGGCGTGACCGCTGCCTCGGCCTGGTTCGCGACGCCGCTGGCGGCGCCCGCCCTGGGGATGCTGGTGGCGTCCACGCTCGCGGCGGAACGCCGCACGCGCACGGCCTGACCTGGACTGCGGGCAGCCGGCGCGACGGCGCTGTCCCGAGGCGAGGGCATGCCCCGCTCCAGCGCAACGAAGGCCGCCCCCGCCCAGCCACCATCCATGTCATGACCATGAAAGGACCCCCCTGTGCCCCCCATCCCCCGCCGCTCCCTCCTCAAAGCCGCCGCCGTCGCCGGTGCTGCCGCGCAGGTCAGTTGGGCCCTCGGCCGTGGCGATGCCCAGGCCGCCGCGGCCGCCGCAGCTGCCGAGCAGCCCGCCGCGGATCGGCCCGCGACCATCACCTGGCTCGAGGCCGGCGGCCTCGGCGCCGCGCCCGGATCAACGTTCGGCGTGCCGTGGCCCAAGGGCGCCCACCCCGCGGACCAGGACTTCGCGCTCACCACCGCCGACGGCAAGGCCGTCCCCGTACAGACCTGGACCACCGCCCGCTGGCCTGACGGCTCGCTCAAGTGGACCGCGCACGCGGTCGGCCCCGAGGCCGCCGGCGCGGACCGGTTCACCCTGGCGCCCGGAACCCCCGCCGCGGGACCGAAGGTCACCGTCACCGAGACCGGCCGCCGGATCACCGTCGACACCGGCACCATCAAGGCCGTCATCTCCAAGGACGGCGAGAAGCTCGTCGAATCCGTGACCCGAAGCGGCGTCAGGATCGCCACCGACGGCAGGCTCGTCCTGCTCCGCCAGAGCGACCTCGACGACGGCGACCAGGGCAACGCCACGTGGGAGCGGTTCGACGGCGAGATCGCCGGAGCGACCGTCGAGCAGTCCGGCCCCGTCCGCGCCGTCGTCCGGATCGACGGCAAGCACCGCAAGGCCAGGCGCAGCTGGCTGCCGTTCTCCGTACGCCTCTACTTCTACGCCGGCAGCGAGTCCTTCCGGATGGTGCACACCATCACCTACGACGGGGACCAGAACAAGGACTTCATCCGCGGCCTCGGCGTCCGCTTCACCGTCCCCCTGCGCGACGCCGCCTACGACCGCCACATCCGCATCGCCGGTGAGGGCGAGGGCTTCCTCACCGAGGCCGTCCAGGGCATCACCGGCCTGCGCCGCGACCCCGGCGCCGCCGTCCGCACGGCCCAGGTCAAGGGTGAGAAGCTGCCCGACCCGGCCACCTGGGACCAGCGGGTCACCACCCGGCTGCAGTCCATCCCCACGTGGGGCGACTTCACCCTCGCCCAGCTCTCCGCCGACGGCTTCACCCTGCGCAAGCGCACCACGTCGGGTCACGGTTGGATCCCGGCGGGCGGCGGCGGCAGGGCGAACGGCTTCGGTTACGTCGGCGGGGCCGGCGGCGGACTCTCCTTCGGACTCCGGGACTTCTGGCAGAAGCACCCCGCCCAGCTCGACATCCGGGGCGCCGCCGGCGACGCCGCCGAGGTCACCCTCTGGCTCTGGTCGCCGGAGGCCCAGCCCATGGACCTGCGCTTCTACCACGACGGCATGGGCCAGGACACCTTCCCCGAACAGCTCGAAGGCCTCAACATCACCTACGAGGACTACGAGCCCGGCTTCGGCAGCCCGTACGGCATCGCCCGCACCAGCGAGCTGATGTTCTGGGCCAACGCCGCCACCCCCACCGCCGACACGCTCGTCGCCCAGGCCGCCGCCGTCCGCACCCCGCCCCAGCTCGCCGCGAGCCCCGAGGACCTGACCCGCGCCAAGGTCTTCGGCGGACTCTTCGCGCCCGTCGACCGCTCCACCCCCGCCAAGGCGACCATCGAGGACCACCTCGACTACCTCTTCACGTACTACAAGGACCAGACCGAACAGCGCCGCTGGTACGGCTTCTGGGACTACGGCGACATCATGCACACCTACGACGAGGACCGGCACCAGTGGCGGTACGACGTCGGAGGCTACGCCTGGGACAACTCCGAACTCTCGCCCGACCTCTGGCTCTGGTACGCCTATCTGCGCTCCGGCCGCGCGGACGTGTTCCGCTTCGCCGAGGCGATGACCCGCCACACCGGCGAGGTCGACGTCTACCACCTCGGCACCTGGGCCGGCCTCGGCACCCGCCACGGCGTCCAGCACTTCGCCGACAGCGCCAAGCAGCAGCGCATCTCCACCGCCGTCTACCGCCGCCCGTACTACTTCCTCACCGCCGACGAACGCGTCGGCGACCTCATGCACGCCCTCGTCGACTCGGACGAGACCTTCCTCGTCCTCGACCCCATCCGCAAGATCCGCACCGAGCCGTACACCCCCGACCGGCACGCCCTCTCCATCGGCTTCGGCACCGACTGGAGCGGTCTCGCCGCCGCCTGGCTCACCGAGTGGGAGCGCGGTGGACCCAAGGCCGCCAAGGCCGAGGCCCGGCTGCGCTCCACCATGGAGACCATCGCCGCGCAGCCGAACGGCTTCGTGCAGGGCACGGGACTGTACGACCTCGACACCGGCCGGTTCGCCGTCGCGACCGAGCCCGTCGTCGGCGTCTCCCACCTCTCCGCCATGTTCGGCCTCGTCGAGATGTGCGCCGAGCTGATCGACCTCATCGACATGCCCGCGTTCAAGACGGCCTGGCTCGACTACTGCCGCTACTTCAACGCCACCAAGACCGAACAGGCCGCCCGGTACGGGAAGAACTTCGGCACCCTGCTCCTCTTCCAGGGCCACTCGCGCCAGGACGCCTACGCCGCAGCCCAGTCGAACGACCCGCAGCTCGCCGCCAGGGCGTGGCAGAAGTTCCACGACAGCGACGGATACACGAAAGCCATGGTGTGGGACAAGACCCCGGTCCAGGGCCCGGCCGCGCTGGAGCCCGGCTACGAGCACCTGTGGATCAGCACCAACACCACCGCGTTGTTCGGACTCGCCGCCATCCAGAACCTCGCCCTCATCGGCGACAGCCTTCCGGCGTAGTAAGGAGAGGCCATGACACGCACCACCCGGCTCACCGCCGCCGCGACCGTCGTCGCCGCGCTCACCGCCGCCACCGTCGGCGCCGCCCCCGCCCACGCCGACAGTTCCTACGGCCAGGGCCTCGACCACTGCGCCACCACGGCACCGTACGTCTGCCACTTCGACCTCCCGCCCGGCACGTACCACGTCCAGGTCACCCTCGGCGGGGACACCGCCGGCTCCACGTCCGTCACCGCCGAGACGCGGCGGGCCGTGCTCGCCGAGACGGCCACGGACACCGGGGAGAGGGTCCACCGCTCGTTCACCGTCGACGTGCGCGAGCCCGAGGGCCAGCCGACGGGACCCGCGGGCAGCCCCGGCCTCGACCTGACCTTCGGCGGTACGGCACCGCTCCCCGCCGGAGTGGTCGTCACCCCGGCGCCCGCCGCCCCGCGGATCTTCCTCATCGGGGACTCGACGGTCTGCGACCAGCCGGGACACCCGTACGCCGGCTGGGGCCAGCAGCTGCCGCAGTACCTCAGGCGCGGGGTCGCGGTGGCGAACCACGCCGACTCCGGTGAGAGCACGGTGAGCTACCTCGCCAACCCCGCGCTCTTCCCGACCGTCCGGCCGCTCATCCGCCGCGGCGACCCGGTCCTGATCCAGCTCGCCCACAACGACAAGCAGACGGACGCGGCGACCTACCGCGCCAACCTCACCACCCTCGTCGAGGGCGTACGGGAACGGGGCGGCAGGCCCGTCCTCGTGACCCCGATCGTCCGCCGCTGGTTCAACACCGACGGCACCCTGAACAACGGCACCGCCCTGCTCGTCAACGGCCTCGGCGTGGACCACCCCGCCGAGGTCCGCGGGCTCGCGGCCGACCTCGGCACCCCGCTGATCGACCTCACCGCCCTCACCAAGGCGCGGGTCGAGCGGCTGGGCCCGGAGGCGTCCAAGGCCCTGTACCTGACGGCCGAGAAGAGGGACGACACCCACACCTCGGTGCGCGGGGCCACCGAGTACGCCGCCCTTGTCGTCGACGAACTGAGGGCCCAGAGGATCCTCCCGGAGCGCCTGATCCGCTGAGGGCCGGTCCGCCGGCCGCACCCGCGGGG
>NZ_JBHWBS010000008.1:0-24386 GCF_042735655.1 Streptomyces sp. NPDC059567
GCCCTTGGTGCGGTGGGTGCGTGTGCGATCAGCTGTCGGAGGCCTGGCGGCGCATCCGTGCGGCAAGCAGGAAGCCCGCGCCTGCGACGAGTGCGGTGCCCGCGCCTCCCGCGACGAGGGTCGTGTCGCCCGCGCCGGTGGAGGCCAGCGGAGAGCCGCTGCCGCCCTGCGGGGTCACGGCTGTGTTGCCGGTGTCGGGGGTGTTGCCGGTGCCCGTGCCGGTGTCGTTCTTGGTGCCGGTTCCCGAGCCGGTTCCGGTGCCGTCCTGGACCTGCTGGCCGTCGTTCTTGTCGTTCTCCTGCTGGGCGTTGTTGTCCTTCTCCCGGGCCTGGTGCTGGCCGGTGAGCAGGAAGGCGGCGCGGTCGGCGGGGGTGCCGGCCAGAGCGGCGCGCCCGGCCTTGACCAGCTCGGGGCCGCCCACGCTGATGATCCGGGCGATCGCGACGCGGTTGTCCTGGTCCCGCAGCTCGTGCTGGGTCACCTCCAGGAAGTGGCGCAGTTCGGCCGGGGTCGGGGGGCCGATCAGGAGCTTATGGATGGCCTCACTGAGGATGGGGCCGTCCGAGCCCTCGTCGATCCGGGCGAGTTCGACCAGGTCGTCCTCAGCCTGCGCAAGGTGGCGGCCCTTGTCCAGGAAGGCGGCGCGGTCCGCCGGAGTGCCCAGCAGGGCCTTCCTGGCGGCTTCCTTCAGCGCGGGGCCGGCGGTGTTGGTCAGGCGGGCGATCTCGACCTTGTTGTCGTCGTCCCGGAGCTCGTGCTGGGTGACCTCCAGGAAGTGGCGGAGGTCTGCCAGGGTCAGCCCGTCGGTTCGCAGGAGGTTCTTGATTCCTTCCTTCAGGGCGGGGCCGGCATGGTTCACGAGCCTCGTGATGGCGATCCGGTAGTCGTCGAGGCGGATGCGGTGCTGATCGGTCTCGATGAACGTGCGCATGGCCGCGGGGCCGTCGGCGATGGCCTTGTGGCCGGCTTCCTTCATGTACTCGCTGGCCATCGGGTCGGCGATGATCGCGAGGATGGTCTTGCGGTCCTGCTCCGCCTGGTCCTCGCCAGGCGCGTCCGCGGCCTCGTGGTCGGGTGCGGTCGGGGCCGGCGGGTTGGCGGGTGCGGCGGCCTCGTTCGTCTCGGCGAATGCCGGCGACGCGAGGAGGACGGCCGGAGCCAGAGCAGCGGTGGTCACAGCTGCGGCGATCCGGGACAACTTCACAGAAAATACCCCCTGAGGGAATGGTCTTTGCGCCGCAAAGACTCACCACCCCCACAGAAGGTTGTAGGGGCCAGGAGAATCCGTGTGCGTGTACTCCGTCTCCTCGCGCTCAGTGCGGGGGTGCGATCGCCACGCGCCCGGTTCGTCAGTGGCGGGGGGGTACTCGCTGGGGCTTTGTGTTTCAGGGTTGGCTCAGGCGTACGGCGAGGGCGGCGATGTCGTCGTCGAGGCGTCCTCTGCTGTGGCGCAGGAGGTCGCGGTGAAGAGCGCTGAGCAGTTCGCGGGGCGGCGCCGGGGGCTGCCGGCGCATCCAGGCTGCCAGCGGGAAGAACTCCCCATCGCTGGCGCGGGTCTCGGCGATCCCGTCGGTATAGAGGAGCAGCAGGTCGCCGGGGGCGAAGTCGAAGGTGTCGACGGTGTAGTGATCGCCGATCAGCTCGGCGAGGCTGAGCAGGGGCGAGGGAGTGTCGGGCTCGAGAATACGGAGCTGTGTGCCGTTCAGGAGCAGCGGCGGGGGGTGTCCGCAGTTGAGGATGTCAATACGCCTGCCCTTGTGCGGGATCTCGGCGAGAAGAGCAGTGGCGAAGCGCTCCATCGGCCCCTCTGGAGGAAAGGCCGCGTTGTAGCGGGTGCTGCTGGCGTCCAGCCTGCGCGCGACGTTGACCATGTCCCTCTCGCCGTAGGCCGCCTCCCTAAAAGCGTTGACGATCGCCGCGGCCGCCCCCACGGCCGGCAGACCCTTGCCCCGCACGTCACCGATGAGCAGCCTGACCCCGAACGGCGTGTCGACCACCTCGTAGAAGTCCCCGCCGATGCGGGCCTCCGCCGCGGCCGCCAGGTACAGCGACTCGATCTCGACATTCCCGAAGCGCCGCGGCATGGGACTCAGCACCACCTGCTGCGCCGCGTCGGCGACGAGCCGCACCTGGAACAGGGTGCGCTCCCGCTGGAGCCGGACGTGGCTCCCGTACGCGGCGGCCACCGTGACCGCGACGATCCCCGCGGCCGTCCACCACGTTCCCAGATCGGGGAAGACGAAACCGAGGCCGATCATCAGACAGAGGCAGACCGTCCCGAGCAGAACGGTGGGCAGGACCGGCCACATCGAGGCCGCCAGGGCCGGCGCCGCGGGCAGGAGACGACTGAAGGCCATCTCCGGCGGAGTGGCGTAGGCCAGGCTGGCGATCACGATGGTCAAAATGACCGGCGACAGCCGCACGAGCCTCCCCCGGCCGTAGCGCCGACGAAGCCGCGGCCGTCCAGACTCGATCACACTTCCCACAATATCCGGTCAATCAGGGCACAGCGCTCCGGCACGACAGAGCCAGCCGCCTGCCCCTCCCCCTCCACAATCGATGAGCACCCCTGCAGCCCCCGCCACCCGGGCCTCGCAGGCGTTGATCAGCCCTCGCCGGCGCGGGACATCAGCGCGTCAGGCGCGTCAGCGCGTCGGGCGGCAGCGCGGCAGCGCGTCGGGCAGCGCGGCACGGGACGGCCGGCGCCAGGACAGGGAATCGAGCATGCGATGCGACAGAGGCGTACGCGTACTCCTGTGGGTGTACCGCATCTGCGTGCCCCGTGGCAGAGGAGGTCACAGCAGGCGACGGCGCCGATCCGGCCGAGCACAGCACGTGGAGCACCATCGCCCCACTCCGCCCGAGCCCGTCAACACCATGCCCGCACACCACACCGCCACCACAACCCCCGCCACCCGACGGACCAGGGTGAGAGACAGCCTGCCCGAGGACGGGCGGCCTAAGGACGAGCAGCCCAAGGACGGACGGCAGCCATCCACGCCGGAGGCTGCCGGCCTCACCGACCACTGCGCGCACCTGGCGGGTCTGCTGGCAAGGCGCTCTCCTACGAGATGCCGGCGGCGCCCAGTGCGTGCCAACGGCGGCCTCCTGCGCGTAAGCAAGTGGAGTCGCCACGGGCAGCTCAACGACGGGAACGGCAACTTGCAGTTGTCGCCCCCGTCGCTTTCGACTCGGATACGGCAACGCAGCGTCGGTGCCCTTGCGAACATCCGTGCCGGGCGCGGCGGCCTGGAATGCCGAGCAGGTCTCGACGGGCAGGACGTCGACCGGGGGGCTTCATCACGGGGGCATCGGCCCACGAGGCGTGGCGGTCAACGCCACTGCCGCAAGAACGGACCAACTCAGCTGACCTGTGAAAGTCTGCGAGTGCCTGCGGACGACCGAGCCACTCAAACGGATCCGTCGGCCCCCACCGCCAGCCGGTCTCACCACCCGCCGCCTCCGCCACGCCCTCGCCCGCCCGGCCGACCGCGTAACCCAGATCTGGTGAGACTTTGGACGACGCAGCGGTTCGTGTCATCGAAAGTGGACTCAGCCTCTCCATAATCTGAGGTGCAGACGGCTGTGCGACCCCGGGAAATGCATGGACTCATTGTCTTTGATCGCGGCGATCGTTGCCGTCTGTGGTGCAGCGGTCGCTGCGCTCTTCGGATACTGGCAGCAGCGCCGGCTGCGGGCAGCGGAACAGCGCAACTACATGAACCGGTACGGCGCGTCCCTGGCCTGGGCTGCGTTCGACCTGCAATCAAGGATCTATAACATCCTGCAGGGGCATGTCATTGACCAGAGCCCCTCGCACGCCACTGGCTTCATGACGACCTTCCATACCCGCGGCACTGCACGCGAAGCCGAATATGTGCGCCACAGCACCGCCTTCGTGCTCGCCGAATACCTGGGCTGGGTGGAGATCCTTCGTCGCGACATCCAGTTCCTTGACCTCGGCAGGAGTCACGTCAACACCCAGATCATGCTCCAGATCTCACGGATCAGCGCGGTCCTGAACAGAACCGTCGAGGCGAGCAATGAGCTGCGTCTTCTCCGCGCCCACCAGCGGGCTATTGGCGAACTGATCGTCCATCCCGAGGGCAAGCCAGGGCGACAGCGATGCCTGGGCTACGCCGAGTTTTGCATGCGTCTGGAGCATGACCGCGGCTTCGCCGACTGGTTCGATGCCCTTCTCGCGGACATTGACCAGCTTGCCGAGGACATCACCCCGGCGATTGACCGGCTGCAGGACCTACAGACACAACTGATCGTGCTGATCGATCTACTGGATCCCAAGAAAACACGCTTCCCGCAGTTCCGGCTCACCTTCGGCCACGGCAGCCACCTATCCGGGTGAGCACCGCAACCTGCGAACCAGTCACTTCGGAGGACATCGCCGTGATACGCAGGGCGCGAGGGAGTACGGACGCCGTACGTGAGTCGGCATGCCGCTCGCCTGGAGCAGGTGGAGTGTGCCTTCGGCTAGGACGCGTCCGGCCGATCACGGCGCTCGCTACGGCGGTGCCGATGGAAGGCGCCCGATGAGTGCGGTGGAGTTGAGCCGAGCGGAGGCGGTCGCGCTCGTGCAGCGGATCATGGAGGCGGACTACGCCTCCGAAGACGAGGTGAACGACTGGCTCGACAGGGCTCTGGCCTGCCCGTCCCGGTCACGTCAGCAGCCTGGTCTTCTGACTGCGGGAGCGGGAGTTGTCGGCCGAGGAAGTGGTCGACCAGGGCTTGGCGTACCGACCGATAGGCTTGTGACGGCGGTACTCAGCTACGGAGCCAGACCACGAGGGCTGCCGCGGTGGCGGTGCCAAGGAAGAGGTAGCCGCGCTTGTCATAGCGAGTGGCGACTACTCGGTGCTGCTTCAAGCGGTTGATCGCTCGTTCGACGATGTTGCGCTACAACAGCTGACGGTCATCTCTGTCCGGTCAGCACCGCGCCCAGATGAGGACGGCAGGATGGAGTGCGGCCTGGCAAGCGACGGCGAGTTCGTCTGCCCGTATGGCTGGACCAGGACCATGCCATTGCTTGAGTCGGTTGATGCAACGTTCGACCCGCGTTGCGCTCTTTGTATCTCTCGGCGTCGAACGCAGGCGGCCGCCCGCCGACGCGGCCTCGTCGCAGAAGGTGGCCCACCTGGTCGGACGGCTGGGGATGACGGCCAGGATCCCGTGCCGGCGGAGATGTCCCCGGATCGCGCGGGACGACTACGCGCGGTCCGCCAGTACGGCACGGCCCGGTCCTTGGCCTTCCCGGCCCGCTTCGCGGAACACGGATACCTGCCGTCACGGCCTCAAACGCCGACGCGTCACCTGCCCGGCCCGCGGTGATGCGGAGTGCCAGGGGGGCGAGCCTGACTGCCGCCCCGGCCAGGTGGATCCTTGTGCTCGATCTTTGAGGACGTCCTGGAGATCTCGTTCCTCCGGTTCTGCGAGTGGGTGACGGGACGCGGCAGCGTCAGGACGACGGATCCTCGAGTCCCTCCAGGCTGTCCATGAACGAGCTGACGGAGAACACCGCGCGCCCGGGACCGGCCGGGCCGTAACCAGGCGGGGAACTCAGGCCGAACTCCTCCAGCGTCGCCCGGTAGGTCTCCAGCAGTCGGATGTGGTACTCGAGCGGTGCTCCCAGAGGGTTGGCCCGGCCCAGCGGGGTCGTCGGCTCGGGGCACCAGGTGGTGAAGCGCGGTACGACGCCGTGCGACATGAAGAACCGCAGGCCCTCGGCGGTCGACTCGATCGCCTCGCTCACCTTGGAGAAGCCGAACGGCTCGGCCATCTCGATGCCCGCCACGAAGTTGGGGATCACGTTGCGGGGCCCGAACACCTCGGTCGACTCCAGGATCCTGCGGTGCCACTCGTCGCGGCCCACATAGCGTTCCTTGCCCGGGCAGTGCAGCTGGAACAGCCGGCGGTCCCACACCTCGAAGTTGGGGTGGTAGATCCGGATGCCGTAGTCGTGGAAACGCTGCACGGCGTCGCGGGGCAGCGCCTGGGCGACCACCTTGCCGGTCCAGCGGCCGGGGAACCGCTCCTCGATGGCCTTCGCGTAGTGGCCGTAGAAATCGGCCTCGTCGCGGCCGCCGACCTGCGAGGTGATCGAACCGCCCGTGAGGGTGTACGCCCGGGAGGACCCCGCCGTGTCGTACCGGTCGATGATCTCCAAGGCCTCCAGCACCTCCTCCACTGGCTTTACACCGGTGTACGGGCGACCCGCCGCCTTGTGCTGGCGCCAGTTGTGGTTGATGTCGCAGAACTGGCACTCCTCCTTCGCGCCGAAATACTGGCACACCCGAAAGACCGTCAGATAGATGAGGTAGCCCCACTGGATCGTCGGCGCGACCTCCATCACCGACTTGCCGTTCGACAACTCGTGCCGGTAGTACTCCGGCATCGGAGGCAGGCCCACATCCGCGATCCGCACGCCGTCCAGGTACAGACCGAGCGCACCGTCCTCGCCACCCCGCACGGTGTACGGGGAGTCGGGATTGACCCGGACGGACACGACGGTGCGGCGCAGTTCGTAAGGGCCGCCGGTGAGCACGATCTCCTCCGGCGGGCGGTTCAGCGCGGCGGCGCCGAGCTCCGGCAGTGTCCGGTGGTCGAAGGAGAAGATGAAGTACGACTTCGGCTTCACGTCACCGGAAGCCCCGTCGGCCGTACCGCTGAGCGCAGACTCGTCGAAGGCCATGCCGCCGCGCAGCAGGTCCTCCTTGATCACCGCTTCCCGCGGGACGTGGGGAAAGCGCCCCATCAGGTCCTCCAGCAGCGCGGTACGGCTCGGGCTCTCCATGTGCTCTCCTCGTGAAACGGTGGGCGGGTTGTTCTGATCACGGTCGACGGGCGTGCAGCACGTGCATGCCCCGGGGGCCCGCGGCGTCATGGGCGATCTCCAGCCCCACGGCACGGCATCGTGCAGACAGCCACTCCGCACCGATGCGCAGCTTGGGGTAACTGCTCGCCCGCATCGACCACTGTCCGTCCGTACGGGTGTGGAGCAGGTCATGCACCACGACGGTCTCCTCGTCGCGGTACTCGAGGAAGCACGTCAGCAGGTGGTTGTCGTCGCTCCGCACCAGAAGGAAGCGGTCGGTTCCCTGGAGCGGCCGAGTGAGGTCTCGGTACGTGATGACCAGGTGGCCGCCGGGCGCGAGGGCCTTCCGGGCGTCGCCCAGCAGCGCCACCACGTCGGACGCGGCCGGGAGATGCGGGAGCGTGTCTCCCATGCAGACGACGACACCCGCCGTTCCCGGGGCGACCACGTGCGGCAGCGCCGTGCGGATATCGGCGAGGACCGGCCTGACCGGTGACCGATCGCCGGCGTGGCGGGCGAGTTCGTCGAGGAGTTTCCGGCTCGTGTCGACGGCCGCGACGGGCCGGAAGCCGAGGCCGGCCAGTGCCAGGGACTGGGCGCCGGACCCGCAGCCGAGGTCGACGGCCACGGCGTCGTCGAACTCGTCGGGCGAGACGCCGAGACCACGGAGCAGCGCGGACTGCTCCCCGGCCAGCGCGACGATGTCGCCGCCGAGCATCCAGGTGTACCGGTCTGCGAGGAGGTCTTCGTAGTGCTCCGTCGCTGTTGCCATGCGAACTCCCTGGGTGAAGGGGGGGAAGGTGGTCGAAACGTCAGCCCGCCGCTTCATCGGCCTCCACAGTGCGGACCCAGTCGGCAAGATCGGCGAGGTGGACGTTGGCCCGGGCCGCGTCGAGTTCGGTGCCGAGCACCGACCGATAGGTGAAGGTGGCCGCCGTGTACCGCCGGCGCCCCACCTCGGTGATGGCGGCGGTCACGGCGCGCCCGTCGCCGGACCAGGAGGCCCGCTCGGCCAGCCCCTGCGCCTCAAGGCGGGCGATCAGCCGGGTCACCGAGCTGTCCTTCATCCCGATGCGATCGGCCAGTTCACCCATCCGCAGCGCACCGCCGCTCTCGGGTCGGCTCAGCGCGCACATGGCCCGGTACTCGGACAGCGGCAGGGCGTGCCGCCGGCGCAGCGCCTCGTCGAGCCGGCGCTCCATCCTGCCCAGCAACCGCACCGCCATGCACCAGCGTTCGTCCTCGGCGTCGGTGGCGGGCGCGGAGTCCGGCACCGTGTGCTCCTGCGGCGCATCCATAGAGGACAACCTATCTACTTGCACGAGCAAGGACTTGACGCACGCCACCAGGCACCTGCTGTGACTCGGCCCTCCCCGCCAGGTGGTCAGGGCCGGCTTGCGGGCATGGTGTCCTTTGCCACCAGCGTGTTGCCGGACCAGCAGAGTCGGTAGAGGTCGACCTCGTCCAACAGGTCGCGGCCTGAGCGGTAGAACTCGCACGTGGAGCCGAGGGGCCGGGGTGCGGAACGGGCGTGGTCGGACGGGTAGGGAAAGTCGCGGGCCTGCAGCAGAGGGGCGAGTTCGGTGCGTGGCCGGCCGGTGGCCAGCTCGTCGAACCGGAATGGCGGCAGCACGCTCGTCGTCAGTTGCCAGGCCAGGTAGACCGCGGCGGGCACGAAGAAGGCGGCTGCGGCGACAGGCGCCACGAAGGCGGCGACGGACCGGCGGCGGGCGGCGCTCCGTACGTAGGCGAGCCGCTTGGCGGACTCCGGTGTGACGGTGTCGGTATCCGGGTGGAGAGCAGTCCCGGACGGCAACGCGGACCCGGTGTGCTGCCCTTGGGTCCAGGCGGGGGCTCCGGGCGCCGTCCCTGGTCCCGGCGCCGGTGTCCCGGGGCGGGCCGCCGTGGCTTGGTGCGGGAGTACGGCGGTGACGCGGAACCCGTCTTCGTACGGCCCGGTCCGCAAGGAGCCGCCGAGGACTGTCACCCGCTCTCGAAGCCCGGTCAGTCCCCGGCGGCCGACGCCGGTCGTCGGGCCTTCGGACACATATGCCGGTCCGTCAGCGGGCGGGGCGGCGTTCACGACGCTCACGCGGGTACGGCCGGCCTCGTGGATGATCCGCACTCGGACCGTACCGTCCGGCGCGTGCTTCACAGCGTTGGTGAGGGCCTCCTGCACCACTCGGTACATCCCGCGTTCGACCAGAGGGGACAGTGTGGTCACCGCCCCGCGCCGCTCCCAGCGCACCGGCACCCCGGAGGCGACCGCCCGTCCGAGGAGGTCTTCGACGGTGTCGTTGACAGGAAGGCCCTCCCCCGTTTCCGTTCGGAGCGGGTCGTGCAGGACGGCCACGGTCTCCCGCAGTTGTTCCACGGCGTCAGCGATCGTCCCGCGCAGCTCGGCGAGGTCGGTGCGGTCGCGGTCGGTGAGGTCGGGGGAGAGTTCCAGGGCCCGGCGCGCAGGGCGACGAGGCTCAGGACGTGCCCGAGGAAGTCGTGCATGTCGGCCGCGATGTCCGCGCGTTCGGTCAGCCGCGCCCGCTCCGCGAGCAGGTGTTGCCGCTCTTCCAGGCTCCGGGCCAGCCGCCAGCCCTCCCTGACGAGTTCGCGTCGGCCACTCCAGTGCCGCCCGGCGAGCCAGGGCAGCAGATGGGCGGCGGGCAGCACGATCAGTGCGTAGAACCACCACACGGCCTGCGTCCGCAGCACCGCGCACGTCGCAAGATCGGTCGCGAGGCACCCGGCGAGCACCAGGAGCGGGCGACGTGCCGCGGCGACCCGGGCGCCCAGCAGACAGCTCAGGGCGGCCAGCGACAGGACGTGGGCGTTGGCGGGGGTCGCGGAGTCGGCCAGGCCCAGCGCGCACAGCCCGTTGACGAGGACGACCGCGGCCCCCGGCCGGCGGCGGGACAGCGGCACGGCCACCGCCAGGACGGCCATCGGGAGGAGCAGGTCCAGGACCGGCGAGGCCGCGCCCGCTTCCCGGAACCCGTAGCCGGTCGCGGCGGCGAGCACACCCCACAAGGCCACGTCCCCGCGCACGGACCTGGCCGGGGGTATGCGGGTGTGTGGCTTGGCGCGTCGACCGTCCTTCCGATGGATGAACCTCACTTGACCTGCCCGGGTCGATTCTGTCGGACGGGCCCGGACGCCCGATGAGGGGGTGCGCACGGTGGGTTGGTGCACACGGTGGGCGGTGGGCATTGGGCGGGCGGGGTGAAGGGGTGGGCGGGGTGAGGGGGCGGGCGGGGTGAGGGCATCCGGGCCGGTTGCGACGCGCGGTCAGGCGTCTCGGCGGCGCAGCACGTACAGGTCGATCAGGTGCACGGTCGCGGCCCACGCCGCCACGATCAGGACCGCAGTCGCCGGTGGGTACGGGGCCTCGGCACCGATGCGCATGAAGTGGTCTCCGGATACGTGCGGCAGAAGGTCGTTGACGTCCGCGAGCGTCGGGCCTCCCAGCCCCAGGAGCACGCTCGGCAGTGCCCAAAGGAGGGTGACGAGAATCGAGAACGCGCCGGCCGGGTGGCGTGTGGCGAACGCCATCCCGACGGTCAGCACGGCGACCAACGCCTGGTAGAGGCCGACCGCGAGGACCTGCCGGAGGCTCGGACCGGCCTCGAAGGAAGCCCGTCCGTCGAACGCCACCCAGGCCAGTGCCGTGCCCACGACGGCGAACACGGTGCCGGCGACGAACGCGACCACGGCCGCCACCAGTGCCTTTGCCGCCTGGACCAGATGCCGGCGGGGCACCCACAGCAGGGAAGCCCGCACGCTCCCCGTCGCGTACTCAGAGGTCACCGCGACCGTGGCCAGGACGACGACGGCGAACTGGGCGAGAACGGCGGAGGAGGCCGCCGCGTTCCCGACGGGCTGGATCGGGTGCCCGTTGATGCGCGCGATCGAGGCGTAGTAGTAGGTGAAGACGCCGGTGATCGCGAGGCCCGCCAGAAGGCAGAGGTAGGGCGCGCGGACGGACCACAGTTTGGCCATTCGGAGGCGATCGCCCCGGCGAAGCCACCGCGTGCGCCCCCGCCGAGGGTGTCGGGCACGGCCCGGGACGGGTCCGTCCGCCTGCCGGGTGTCGTCGTCGTGGTCACCGTCGTCCCCCTTCGTTCGCCATCGCGGCCCATTCGTTCGCCGATGCGGCGCCTTCGTTCGCCGATGCGTCGGCCGGGCCGGTCGTGTCCGCGCCGGTCGTGTCCGCGCCGCCCCCGCCCGTCGCGTACTCGACGCTGCGCGCGGTCAGGTCCATGTACGCCTGCTCCAGCGAGACCCGTACGTCACTCAGCTGGTGCAACCGCACCCGGCAGTGGTGGGCCAGCTCGCCGATCTCGGCGGCGGTGCGGCCGTCGACGGTGAGTTCGCCGGACTCGGACGTCTCGACGCTCACCCGGTCGGCCGTCATCAGGCGACGAACCAGTGTCGCCCGCTCCCCGGGATCGGGCACCACCGCGCGCGCCGACGCGGGAGAGGCGGCAGCGAGGAACTCCGTCATCGAGGTGTCGCTCAGCAGCCGGCCCCGACCGATGACGACGAGGTGGTCGGCCGTCAGCTGCATCTCGCTCATCAGGTGGCTGGAGAGGAACACGGTGCGCCCTTCCGCCGCCCGGTCACGGACGAGCCGGCGGATCCACCGCACGCCGTCCGGGTCGAGGCCGTTGACCGGCTCGTCCAGGACGAGCACGGGCGGATCGCCGAGCAGAGCGCCAGCCACCCCGAGTCGCCCGCTCATGCCGAGCGAGTACGTGCCCGCCGGCCGGCGGGCCGCCTTCGTCAGGCCCACCGTCTCCAACACCTCGTCCACGCGGCGTACCGGAATGCCGTTGGCCCGGGCCTGGGCGACGAGGTGCATGCGGCCGGAACGCGCCGGGTGGATGGCCCGGGCGTCCAGCATCGCGCCGACCGCGCACAGCGGACGTCGCAGGTCCGCGTAGGGCCGGCCGGCGATCAGAGCCCGCCCGCGAGTGGGGTGGTCCAGGCCCAGGACGCCGCCGTCGACGCGGTAGTGGAGGTGGAGGCCACCGGACGGGGAGCGCTCGAGCCAGCCGGTGGCGATGCGCTGCCACAGGTTGGTGAGATGCGCATCGTGGTGGACTTCCCGGCCCCGTTGGGGCCGAGAAAGCCGGTCACGCGGCCCGCCTGGACATCGAATGTCAGCTCGTCCACGGCGAGGGTGTCGCCGTAGCGTTTGGTGAGACCTTGGAGGGTGATCACGGAGTTCCTTCATGTCGGTCGCGGACCGCGGATTACGGCACGTGGAAGTCGACGGTGGCGCCCACCGACCGACGCGTGGTGGTCCTGGTCCGGGGCGGCCGTCTCCTTTCCTGTATGCAAGCGACGCTAGGAGTCAGCGGCGCCGGCGCCCATTGGACGAACGGCAGTGGGTTCCTGCCCTTCGTCGGGGGTGCGCCCCGACCCCGGGCGGATCTGTGGCGATCGCCGTCCGTACGGCGGTGCGTCGACCGTAGGCTCGCCGAGTGGAAGAAACGACACCGAGCAGCCGACCGGTCCGGGTCCTGGTGGCCGACGACGAGGCGATGGTCCGGGCGGGCGTGCGGGCCATCCTCGCCAGGGACCCGCACGTCGAGGTGGTCGCCGAGGCGGGGGATGGGCACGAGGCCATCGCGCTCACCCGCCAGTACCGGCCGGACGTGGTCCTGTTGGACATCCAGATGCCCGGCCTGGACGAGCTGACGGCGGCGGCGCGTCTCCACCGGGAGCCGACGGCAGTCGGTGTGATCATGCTGACGACCTTCGGGCAGGACGAGTACGTCACCCGCGCCCTGGAGGAGGGCGCCGACGGCTTCCTGCTGAAGGCGGACGACCCTCGGGAACTGCTCAACGGGGTACGGGCGGTGGGAGCCGGCGGGGCCTACCTGTCCCCACGGGTCGCCGGCCGGGTCATCGCCGGGCTGCGCGCGCACCGGGCGGCACATCCTCACCGCTCGCTGGAGCGGCTCACGGAACGGGAGCGCGAGGTGCTGGCCGGACTCGGCTCGGGGCTGTCCAACGCGGAGATCGCGAGTCGGCTCCACCTGGTCGAGGGCACGGTGAAGGCGCACGTCAGCGCGGGGCTCGCAAAGCTGGGCGCGCGCAACCGGGTGGAGGCGGCCATCTCCGCGTACGAGGCCGGCCTGATCCCTCCCCGTCATCAAGCCGACGTGCGAACCCCAGCTGCCCGACCCGATGTGACCGGGATGTGACCAGGGCCACAGGGAACGTTCTCCCTGTGCGCCTCCTCCTCGGAGTGTCGGTCCTTCCACCAACACCCCGGGGGTCACTCGTGGTTGACATCAGCAGACAACAGGCCGGGCGGGCGCTGGCCGTCCTGTTCGCCGTCGACGGCCTCGCCCACCTGTACTGGGCCACCGGCCTGACCTGGCCCGCGCCCGACGAACGGGCGCTCTCCCTCGCCGTCCTCGGCGGGGTCGTGTCCTTTGCTCCGCGCGTGGTGCTACCGCTGGCCCTGCTCGGGCTGACCACCGCCGCCCTCCTGTTCGCCCGCGGCAACGGGCGAGGCGGGTGGTTCGCCGCCGCCGCGGCCTGGACGGTCACCGCCGGGCTGCTGGCACGCGGACTGCTCGGCCTGGCATGGGCGTTCGGCGTCGGCGACGGCGCCGGGCCCGCCTTCCACTGGCTGAACCTGATGCTCTACACCCCACTCTGCCTGGGCTTCGGCTGGTTGGCAGCGACCCGCCTGCTCGGCCCGCTGCCCCGGAAGCTCCTCGCGCTGCCCCTCGCCGTTGTGGCGCTGCTCGCCGGCACGGCGTACGCGTACCAGCCGGCCGAGCAGCGCGGTTACGCCGCCCCGGCGGACTCGCGGTGGGTGGAGACGCCGGTGGCCCGCTTCCACTACGTGCAGCAGGGGTCCGGCGGCTCGCCCGTCGTGCTGCTCTCCCCCGGCGCCTCCTGGACGTTCGCGTGGCGCGAGCAGATCGCCGCCCTGTCCCGTACCCACGCGGTGTACGTGGTCGACCTGCCCGGGCAGGGCTTCACGGAGCTACGCGACCGCTCCCTGACCTGGGACTTGGACGGCATGACCAAGGCCATCGGTAGCTTCCTGGACGCCACCGGCATCCAGCGGGCCGCGCTCGCCGGGAACTCGTGGAGCGGCGGCTGGGCCCTGGCCTACGCCCAGCGGCACCCGGATCGGGTGTCCCGGCTGGCCCTGCTCGCCTCCTCCGGGCTGTACGAGCGGGACCCCGCGTTCTGGGAGGCCCTCAAACTGCCCGTCGCCGGCGAGCTGCTGACCGGACTCGGGGCGGGCCGCCGGGCCACCGAATCGGCCGTACGCGGGCTGTTCGTGAACCAGGACCGGGTCACTAAGGAGGTCGTGGACGCGGTCTGGGCGCCGGGCACGCTCGACACCAACCGGCGCGCCATGTACCGGCTGGAGCGCGGCCTGGACTGGCGGGAGACGCAGGCGGCGCTTCCGTCCACCCGGCAGCCGGTGCTCGTCCTCTGGGGCCGGCAGGACTCCGTCCTCCCTTCCTGGCAGGCGGACCGCTTCGGCCGACTGCTCCCGGACGCACGGGTGTCGGTGCTCGACGGGTGCGGGCACGCGCTGACCTGGACTGCCCGGATCGGGTGAACACGGCCATGGATGAGTTCCTGAAGTGACTGAAGCGACCAGTGACAGACGGGACAAAGGGGTGGCGCTGGCCCGGGCGGCCCGAGCCGGCGACACCCTCGCGCTGCACGAACTCCTCGACCACCTCACCCCGTACATCGCACGCATCTGCGCCCCCATCGCCCTTGCCGACGGCCCGGACGCCACCCAGGAGACCCTGCTGGCCGTGTTCCGGTCACTGCGGTCGCTGAAGGACCCTCAAGCGCTCTACGGGTGGGTGCGGGCCATCGCGGTCCGGGAGGCCGTCCGGATCGCCCAGCGGGCCGCGCGGTCCCTGTCGGCCCAACTGGCCGACGTACCGGAGCGCGGGGATCCACAACTGACCGCCGACATCGACGACGTCCTCGCCCGGCTCTCCCCCGAACACCGGGCCGTACTCGTCCTGCGGGACGTGGAGGGACTGGACGAGCAGGCCGCGGCGGCGGCCCTCCGCATCCCGCCCGGCACCGCCAAGTCCCGGCTGCACCGGGCCCGGATGAGCTTCCGAAAGGCATGGTCCGCATGACGCACGATCTCGACACGATCCGGCGGCTGCACGTGATGGCGGCCGGGGTGCGCGGCGCCCGCGTCGCCGAGCACGTCCTCCCCGCGCCCTTCGAGGACGTGTGGCAAGCCATGTCCGCCCTGGACTTCCTCCCCGACCTGGAGCGGATCCGAATCCTCCGCACCGACGGCGAGCGGCTGGAGGCGCTGGCCTTGAGCAAGTACGGGTTCCGCGCGCACCTGCGAGGCTACCGGCGGCCCGGCTGGTGCTGGCTGCAGAGCCGGTTCCTCATCGCAGGCATGGCGGCCGCCCCGACCCCGGACGGCGCCGCCACCCGGATCGCCCTGACCGGCGGCGTCCGCATCCCCACGCGCGCGGCGGTGGTCCCCTTCGGCACCCTGCGCGAACTCGACCACGCGGCCCACCGCCTGAGCGCGCGCCTCGACCGCCCGGGTCCAACCGGCCACGGCGAGAGGTGACTCCGATGGACGGGAGGCTTCCATCCGGCCCCGGCGGCCTCCGAGAACGACACGGTCCTGCGTGACGTGTCGGAGAAGACGCGCTCCGATCATGAGGACGAATGGCGTCGCCAGGCACTGGACGCCTTCGCGCAGTCGGGCGGCAAGCCCGCCGCGATCCCCGTGGAGACCATGGGCGAGGGCTACACCCACGACAAAGGACCGGACGGCACAGCAAACTCGTACCTGGGCGTGGGCAGCGGCATGACAAACACCACGGGTGTTGTGACGGCGGTGCCGGGCCCGGACGGCAAGCCGCAGGTCAGCATCGACTATCAGGTCAATGTGTGGGACCGGTACAACTGGGACCCCGGGAAGTTCACGCCCATCGGTCCGACCACGGCTGGTCTCCGACTCCGGGCGGTCGGAGTCGGGGCCGGCGTCCTGGCGCGCGAGCAGCTGCTCGGGCATCGCGGCCTGCTGGTGCGCGGCAAAGTCGTACTCCCTTCCCTGCACGGCGGTGGTGGTGCGCAGCTTCTCCCGTACGACCACGCTGGCAAGGACGGCCCGGTCGTAGCGCAGCGCGACGCGGGGTATCTCCCACTCCCCAGGCTCCCGGTCCGGGGGCCGGGGCGCGGCCGAAGCGCCGGGGTCAGCCGGGCAAGGCCGGACCGTATCCGGCAGGGCTGCCGACGCGCACCGGGCGGGTTCGAGGTCGAGCAGGCCCACCGGGTGGTGTAAAGGCGGGTGGACGCCATCCGGCCGCGGAGCGTCTTCGGTTCGCTGATGTCCAAGCAGTGCGCGGTAGGAGCGGCTGGGGTGGCGAAGGCAGTGGAAGGTGCGGCGAGTGGGGCGATGGTCAGGGTGAGCGCGGCGAGGCCGCGGGCAAAGTTCTTGATCACGAATGCTGGAATATCGACCCAACACGGATCGGCGACCAGCGGTTTCGCGGTCGGCTCAGCCGCGCGGGTGCACGGGTTCGCCGGAGAAGCGGTGCGCTGCTTCCCACCCGCGATCTCAGCGTCTCATCCTCAGGAGGCCGACGGTGACCTCAAGATCATGACCCGCTGGCCAGGCTCTGCGGGAGCGACCGCTCCGGTGGTGCCAGATCACGCGGCGCCGAACATCGTCCGCTCTCGGGACTCGACGACAAGTGCTCTCAAGTCTCAGGATCTGGCCCAACTTCTGTGACGCTGCAACCGAAAGCCCCTGGCGGGACGTGGTGACCACGTCCCGCCGGGGGCTGCCGTGCTGGTGGATCAGGCCACGGAGCTGGGCCTGTTGTTGGGCAGGCTGGTGGTCTGCCGCTGCCCGAATGGAGAGCTCCAGCTTCCCGTTCCCTTGTACAGGTATGTGTTGGTGTCGGTGGCGTTGGTCGCGAACAGGTCGGGGCGGCCGTCGTGGTCGGCGTCGCCGATGCCGATGATGTGGCTGTAGCCGCCCCAGCCGGCGCCGATCCTGATGCGCGGTGCGAAGGTGCCGTCGCCCTTGCCGAGGTACAGCCACATGACGCCGGCGGCGTCGCGGGCGACGAGGTCACCGGCCGGGGCGCCGACAATGTTCCCGGTCACAGTGATCTGGTTGTAACCCTGCCAGCCTGTGCCGATTGACTACGGGCTTGACGCTGGTCGGGTGAGTTCGAGGCCGGTTCCGGACAGCAATGCGGAAAGAAGTCCGGGAATCCTTGCTGGTCTTGCCGGGCGACGGAGTATCGGCCCTCAAGGAGATTGGCCTGCTCCTAGGACACCCTGGAGAGCGGGGTGGCGAAACGGGCCCCGTGGGCGGGGGCTGACGGGGCCGTTCGTCGCCTTGCGGCGATCCAACTCGATCCTGCGGCAACGCCGGACAGATCTTGATCAGCGGGGCAGGGACGGGCTTCGCCACGCAGCGTGGAAGGCATGGTCGGCGTCACTCGCCGCCATCGGCCTGATACTGCACGTGCCCCTGCCTCGTCCCCATACGGCTGCACGGTGACGGTACGGGCCGGAAGCCCCAGCGGGCGTTCAGGGCGGCCTCCAGGCGCCCTCCTCAGAGGCGTCGGGCACAGTGGAAGAGGTGATTCCTCGACGAGCGGGGTGACCCCATGACACACGCGATACGGGCGGAAGGTCTCACCAAGACTTTCAAGGGGACCGCCGCACTCAAGGGCATCGATCTCGAGGTCCCGGCAGGCACCGTTCTGGGCCTGCTGGGGCCCAACGGTGCCGGCAAGACCACGGCGGTCCGGATCTTCGCCACGCTGCTGCATCCCGATGGGGGTCATGCCGAGGTTGGCGGTTACGAGGTGGTGAGCCAGGCCCGCCAAGTCCGGTCCCTGATCGGCCTCACCTCTCAGTTCTCCGCGGTGGACGACAACATGACCGGAACCGAGAACCTGGTGATGATCGCCCGCCTGCTCGACATGTCGCGCCCCGACGCACGGGCGCGGTCCGCCGAATTGCTGCAGCGCTTCCACCTGGAAGAGGCTGCGGGGCGCGCCGTGAAGACGTACTCGGGCGGGATGAGGCGGCGCCTCGACCTGGCGGCGAGCCTGGTGGGGCGCCCCCGCATCCTGTTCCTCGACGAACCGACCACCGGGCTCGATCCCCACAGCCGTGGCGAGGTCTGGGCGATGCTGCGCGGTCTGGTGTCCGAAGGCATGACCACACTGCTGACCACGCAGTATCTGGACGAGGCCGACCGACTCTCCGACAGCATCGTCGTCGTCGACCAGGGCAGTGTCATCGCGCAGGGCACTCCCGACGAGCTGAAGTCGCAGGTCGGAGGGCAGGTCCTGAACGTGATGCCCGTCGCCGCGGCCGATCTGGCAAGGGTCCGCGCGCTCGTGGCAGAGGAGGCCGGCTCCCAGACCGCGATTGAGGACCATCGTGTCATCGCCCCCGTCACCAGCGAGGCGCTCATGCCCCGCGTCGTACGCCGCCTCGATCAGGCGGGAATAGCCTTGGGTGAGCTCACCCTGCGCCGCTCCTCCCTGGACGAGGTGTTCCTTGCCCTGACCGGTCACAAGGCACAGGCGAAATACCCGGAGACGTCCGACGACGACTACGCGTCCACAGGGGGCCTGTGATGACCGGCATGGAGCTCACGGAGACGACTGCCCGCGGAGGTAACCGCGTCCACGTGGGCGCAGCGCTGCGGCAGACGGCCACCATGGCCTGGCGGAGCCTGATCTCGGTGAAGCACAACCCGCTGGAGCTGGTCGACTACAGCATCACGCCGATCATGTTCGTCTTCCTCTTCACCTTCGTCTTCGGCGGGCAGATGGCCGGCTCTCCGCAGGACTACCTGCAGTACGCACTGGCCGGGATCATCGTGCAGAACACCCTGTTCATGAGCATGTACACCGCAATGTCACTCAACGCCGACCTGACGAAGGGCGTGTTCGACCGCCTTCGCAGCCTCCCCATCGCCCGGGCGGCGCCGCTCTACGGACGCATCGCCGCCGACCTGGCGAAGCAACTCTGGGCGATGCTGTTGATGATCGGCCTCGGCACCCTGCTCGGGTTCACGCTCACAGGGAGCGCCCTCGGCTTCCTCGGCGCGACACTCCTTCTCCTGACCTTCGCCGCCGCCGTCTCCTGGACCGCGGTCCTGATCGGGATGCTGGCGGGCGACGCCGAGAAGGTGCAGGTCTTCGCCTTCACGATCATCTTCCCGATCACCTTCACGAGCAGTGCCTTCGTCCGGGTCGAGACGATGCCGGGGTGGCTCCAGGCGTGGGTCGAGGTCAATCCCGTCACGCACCTGTCCGACGCGTTCCGAGGGCTTCTGCTGGGCACACCGGTCGCCTCGCCCGTCATGTGGTCACTGGTCTGGGCCGCGGGCATCACAGCCGTCTTCATGCCGCTCGCCATGCGGGTCTACAACTCCCGCAGCCGCTGAGCTGAGAGCCTGTTTTCGCGTGGCTTTGTTCATGAGCAGGGTTCTGGCTCACCTTCTGTGAAGCAGTCACCGAACCTTGCAAGCCGGTGGGGTGAACGACTCGGTGGTCAGGGCTGGATTCGATCCGGCCCCACCAGGCGAGGGTGCTGATTCACTAAGCGAACGGAGCCGACGTGCCCGACAGACCACGGCTGGAGGAAGCCCTCGACTTCCTGCGGGCCGAGCTGGCGACTGGGCAGTCGGGGATGTCCGAGTGAACCGCTCGGGGTACATGGCTCGCCTTCATGCGCTTCGGGCGGAGGCATCTTGACACAGCGCCCACGCCCGACTTTGACGGTTTGCTGTTTCAATGCGGCACGCGCGCCCTCAGCGGGCCACCGACGTTCACTGTGTACCTCACGCGGCAGTTCGACGATGACGGCGAGCATGACCACTATGTGCGAGTTCGCTGCGAACTCCGCTACGAGCCCGAACCAGATCTGGATGCCTTGGGAAGCTTCGACTCCTGGTTCTTCCACGACGCCGATGTGGACCTCGATGAGTGGTTCGCCGCAATGGAGGGCGTCTCGCGCTGCTACTCGGTCGCAGGCCCTCCGAGATCGATCGGTAGGAGGAGTCGGTATGGATGTTCCTGCGGTGCGAGGTTGCAGGCTTCGTCATGCGAGCAGGACACGCTTGCGCAGGAGGTCGAAGCCGGCGCGGCCGAACATCTGGCGCTTGAGCATCTTGATCTGATTGACGTGTCCTTCGACGACGCCGGAGCACTGGGTCTGGCGCCCGGTGGCGGTCGCTACGGCTCGATGTGGTGCAGGACGACGGTGCGGCGGACACCGGCATCCAGCATGGCCTGGGACCGGTGCTGCCCGTTGACGTAACGCACCTCGTTGTCGGGCATGATCGCGTCCCACACGTTGCACAGGGTGGCCAGCGCCTCGGTCTGCCAGTTGGTGGCCCCGGCCTCGGTGGCGTGGGCCAGCGCGAACTCCTCCATGTCGTACGGATCCACCGACTGCGTCTGGGCTTGCTCGAGGACCTGCAGCGCCATGGCGTTGACCGTTGTCCCGGGCAGGCCGGATGCGGTGAACATGTGCTCGTCCACCGTGCGCCGGCGTGACGCCGCCAGCGCAACAAGGTCGTCATGGCCACGGAGTGCCGGGGGCGGCGGATGCGTCGTCGGTCATCCGTCGATCATTCCCGACCGAGGTAGCCCTGAGCAGGCCTCCCGCCGAACTGCACTCGCCGGGAGCCGCCCGTCGAACTACGCCTGAGGCTGGGTCGTTGACTGTCGGAACGCGTCCGCCGAGCCAGACGATGTCCAACGGCCAGGTGCCGGGAGCGCGGAGCCGGGGGTTGGAGCCTCGGCTCGGTGGTGGTCAGATACGCCAGGTGCGGATGCGGTCGGCTGCCTGGAAGACGGATGTCTTGCCGGCCTGGATGTCACGGACGAGGTCGACCATGGCGCCGTATGGGGGGTCGATGCCCTCGCCGGAGGCATACATGTAGGCGGCGGTGACCTGGCAGGCATACAGACTGTTGCGGTACGGCAGCGGCTGAAGGCACCAGAGTGTGCAGGAGCGCTGCGGCACGCCAGGCTCGCAGTGACGCTCACGGCTTGGCCGACGTACTCGATCACCGCAATGACATCGAAACCTTCTACGCCCCCAGCTGGCCGCCTCGGGATGAACCTCAGCACCCTCGCCACACACAGGGCAGTCAAGCTCGTCGATCGAGTCGGGCACGATCGGGTGACCACAGAAGTCGTTTGGTCGTGGCCGAAGGAAGAACACGGGCCGGTCGGCCGACGAGGCTCTGCCACGGAGTTCCGTCCTGGTGTTCCAGCGTCCCGTCCCTCTTGGAGCCGGCGAGGACCGGACGGGGGCGAGTAAGTACAGGTACCGGCTGCGCGCTGGTGCGCTCACGTGGGTGGAGTCCGCTGGGGCAACCCGTGCCCCGGCGGGCCGGTGCCGGCTGCTGGACGCCGCCGCTCGGGCCACGGACCATACTGGTCGGGCCCCGATCACCCACTGGACGGTTCCATGGCCAAGAACAGCCCTTCATCGACCACTGCCCCGGATACCGCATGGATCGGGCGGGGGCGTCACCTCGGGCCCGAGCCCGAGCGGGACGTCCGGCGCAATCTGATCGCCCTCAAGGCGGCCGGGGTGATCGACGACTTCCTCGACCTCGACCCCGTCGAGGCGGCCCGCTCGACCGATCTGTTCCCCCGTGACGGATCCGCCGACCCCGGTTCCTCGGCCCGCCGCGTGTTCGAGGCACGCTGGCGCGTCACCGGCAACGTCACCGTACGCGCGCAACTGACCACCTACGAGCCTGAGTCCCGCCCCGTCGGCAACGACAGCGAGGTCGCCTGGGTGCTGGCCGCCGAGGCGGAGCGGGCGTGGGAAGCGAGCTGGCCCTCACCCGCCACCATGTTCTGGCCCGACAGCGACCACGTCGCCTGGGATCACGACAAGGTACCGGGCGTGCGTCTGCGGAGGACCAACCACCTGCCCAAGGACGACGGCGAGTTGCGACGCCTGCTGCGGGACTGTACCCGGCAGAGCTGGTTCATCCATGTCGTGGTGCACGAGGCGATGACTCCGGACACGCGGGGGCAGCGCCCGGTCACGGCGTTCCTGCCACCGAGCCTCAAGCACCGGGTGATCGAACACCGGGCCACACCGGAGCAGGCGCTGATCGCCGACTTCGCGATGAAGCGTGAGCTGGGCGTGGGGCTGCCGCGCGGCGGGGCCGTCGTCCTGCCCCCGGCGCCGCAGGGCCCGGGCTACGACCCGGAACGCTTCACCGTGGGCGACGTCTTCCTCGACGGCACCGAGCCGACCGCACTCCTGCAGAAGATCACGGACTTCGCCTCGCTGCCACGGCCACTGCCTGACGGCGCCGAACAGGCCCTGGCCCGACTGCGGCAAGGCTGGCACCTGCTCACCCCCGACGAGGAACTCGTCCACGCGCGAGCCATGGTCACCCAGTACGCCGAAGCGCTCAAAGCCATGACGGCATCGTGCGACCTCTACCGCGAGGCAGCCGAGTCAGCACACGCCGCGCTCGCCGAAGCCACCAGCGGCCACAGCACACCCGGGACACCCGCACTGGCTGCGGCCGAGCAGGACACCTCGCCGCTGAATACCCTCACGAAGACGCTCGCCTTTTTCCGCAGACCTGACCGGTAGAGGCCGGAAGGGAAATCCAGCGCCGCTCGTAACCGGTCCGTCCTGCGATAGCCACATCGCTGACGCGCTTCCGGTCGAGTCTGTCTGCCTTACGGGCGGCGCGCTGCCCGGGCCGGGGGCTCCCCCCGGCGGCTCCTGTGTCCGTCCCGGGGGATGAGCCCGGAGCCGGGCCCCGCGGGTGGCGGCAGGGGGCCGAGCCGCCGCAAGCTGCTGATCGGGGGCTCGCGGCGGCCCTCGGCATCGGCTGGGCCTCGATCGCGGCCGTGGAACTCTCAGGCCGGGACCGCAACGACGACAGGAAGGACGGCCAGGGCGGCGACGCCCTGTTTGCGACGACCCCGTTCCTCACGCTCAGCGGACCCGGAGCAGGAGATCACCTCGCTGACCTACAGCCCCGACGGCCACAAGATCGCCGCGGGGACCAGGCAGATCACTGTCCACCTCTGGACCAGCGCGGATTTCGCTCCCAACCCTGTAGCCGAGCAGCTCGAAACGGGCGAGTACAACGCCGGCGCCGTCGCCTTCAGCCCCGACGGCAAGACCCTCGTCTCCGCGAGCAACGACCGCACCGTCCGGCTGTGGGACACCACCACGCAGCGGGTACGGGCGACACTCACGGTCCCGAAGGCGCCGCTCATTCGCGACCATGCCAAGGTCTACGTTTCGGTTCTCACTTTCAACCACACAGGAACCCTGCTCGCGACGGCGGGTGGCGCCACGCGCCCGGGCGCGCCGGGTCGCCGTCGCCTTGCAGGGAGCGATACTGCTCTCGCCCGGCCTGGACCGGCACCGTAATGTCGCGGTGCGCCACCTTCCTGTGGTCGGGTCGCTGAACGTGTGCGGCGATCGGAACGAGGATCTGCCCGACGGTTCATTCGGTGTCGCGGTCGGCGACATCGTCGGCCACGACCCTCGAATCCGCCGCCGTCAATGGGCAGGCTCCGCAGCGTGCTGAGCGCGGCCGTCCGGGCCCTCCACGAGCCAACATCGTCCGGGTAGCGCTCGGGCGGCTTACCCCAGCGGGGTACCTCCGAATTCGTTGGAGTGCACGCAGGGGCGGAGTAGCGGGAGGATGGGATGGCAGACACGGCGCCGGCCATCGTCCGCTCCGGCAGGCAGCGCTCTGCATCGGCGGCCGAAAGGAGCCTGAGGAATGGGAGCCACCGAACCCTCTCAGGGCGATCCCGGCGCGTCGGGTGTGGTGCCGTCCACGCCGGGTGGCTTGCTGGACGTGCTGAATGTGGCCGCTGTCCTCCTCGACGCCAAGGGCAGGATTGATCTTTGGAGCCCGCAGGCGGAAATCCTTTTCGGCTACAGCGCCGAGGAGGCCCTGGGCCAGTACGCGGGTGATCTGCTGATCGACAAGGAGCACCGCAATACGGTGCTGGCGCTGTTCGCCCGGGTCATGCAGGACGGTGAGAGCTGGGCCGGCGTCTTCCCCGTCCGGCACAAGGACGGCAGCACGCGACTGGTGGAGTTCCGCAACATGCGGCTGCAGGACGACCAGAGCGACTACTGGGCCCTGGGGCTGGCCACGGACCAGGCGACGGTGCGGCGGATGGAACGGAACCTTGCCCTGTCCGCCCAGCTCGTGTCCCAGTCGCCGATCGGTCTCGCCATGCTGGGCACCGACCTCCGCTACATCTCTGTGAATCCCGCGGAGGAACGGATGAACGGTGTTCCGGCCGCCGAGCATGTCGGCCGGCACGTCCACGAGGTGCTGCCGTTCCTCGACGAGTCCTTCACAAGAGCCATGCGGGAGGTCCTTGCCACCGGGATTCCGATCCTGGACCAGTACACCGTCGGGCGCCCCCCCGCCCCCCCCCCCCCCCCCCCCCCCTAGTGGATTTAGTTATAAACGCACGAAAACCCCCACAGGAAGGTGGGGGGGGGGGGGTCCGACACCCGGAGA
>NZ_JBHWBS010000008.1:24396-58218 GCF_042735655.1 Streptomyces sp. NPDC059567
GGACGAGGTGCGGACCGCGCCCGTCGATCCGGCCCGCGCCGAGAGCCCCCGGGCCGGCCCCCCCCCCCCGGTGGGGCCGGTGCGCGCGCAGATCGAGGTTCAGTCCCCCCGGCGCCCCCCCCCCCGGACAGCGACCACGCCTGGTCGATTTCGTTCTACCGACTCGAAGCCCCCAACGGGAATGTGCTGGGCGTGGCTACCTCCAGCGTCGACGTCACCGACCGGCACCGCGCCGTGGAAGAACAACGCCACACCGCCCTCACCCTCCAACGCAGCCTGCTGCCACAACCCCCTCCCCGGCGGCCGGGGCTCGACATCGCCTTTCGCTATCGCCCCGCACAGGCCACCATCGAGATCGGAGGCGACTGGTTCGATGTCATCCCCCTGAACAACGACAAAACAGCCCTCGTCGTCGGCGACGTCATGGGAAGCGGCGTCACAGCCGCAGCGACCATGGGACAACTGCGCACCGCCACGAGGACTCTGGCCGACCTCGATCTGCCTCCCGCCCAGGTCATGCACCACCTCGACCACATCACGGACGGCCTCGGCACCATCGCGACCTGCGTCTACGCCGTCTTCGACCCCGGCGCGGCGCGATGCCACATCTCCCTGGCCGGGCATCTGCCGCCCGTGGTACTCCACCCGGACGGTACCCGCGAGCTGCTCGACCTGCCCACGGGCGCACCTCTGGGCGGCTGCGGCATTCCCTTCGACACCACCTCCATCGGCGTCGGACCGGGCGACCAGCTCATCCTCTACACCGACGGCCTCGTCGAAACCCGCGACCAGGCGATCGACGCACGCCTGAACGCTCTCCTCGACGTCCTCGACGACCCCCACCGATCACTTGACGCCACGTGCGACCTGCTTCTGCGCACCCTGCGTGGTGAAGGTGACCACGACGACGTGGCTCTCCTCATCGCCCGGGCAGGCCACGGACCCGCGAGCGGCACGGTCGGCACGCAGTAGAGCTCTCTACAGAACGCTGCGGAGCGGCCATTTCCCCGGCATGCGTGGGGTGTTGAGGGCTGGGCCGTTGCGGGTGGAGACGTTCACCGGGCTGCGGATGCCGCAGTTTGAGCGGCTACTGAAGGCTGTGCGCGAGCGGGACGGGAACGGGCCCGGTGGCGGGCGCCCGTGGTGCCCGCCGCCGGCCGACCAGGTGCTCTTAGCGGCCGCCTACTGGCTAGTTCGTCGAACTCAGTGCTGCGGGCCACCGGGAAACTCGAGCGACATCCCGAGGATGTGCTCGACGGCGGCCCTGCCGGCGGGGTGTTGCCGGGCGGCCTGCCCCGGAGACGGCTTCGCCCTCTTCGGCCTGTCCCGCAACGCGTGCGGCTCTGCCCCGCTCGGAATCCGCCTGACCGTCGTCTGGGAGCGTCGCAGTCCGTCACGCCGTGGCGAGGCTGGGAACGTCAGCGGCTGCGCATGCGGCACGGCATCACCCCGCGTGAGGCGCTCCTGCGCCGAGCGGGCTGCGGGGCCCGGGCGGTGCGCATGTCGCGCGGAGGCGCCTTCGTGCCGGCGAGCAGTACGTCGCGCCTGAGCGTCGCCGGGCACCGAAGCCGGCGGCCGCCTCATGGCGGGGGCTCGGCCCGTGGAGCGGGTCCAGGCGTACAGGTTGACGCGGCTGGGGTGGCCATGGCCTCGAGGTGCCATCGGGGTCGCGCACCGCCCGGGCGGCATCCGGGTCTGCCTCGCCGCGGCCGGGCTGCGCAACACGCCAAGAGGGCCTCACCGAGCCGCGGTTCGTGGAGTGGCGGGGCGCTGGCCTTGAGGAGTGAGACCCGTCCATGTGACACCGCCCGCACCGCCGGGCTGCCCTCTCGGGCCCTCATCCGCTTCGTCAGGCACCCAGCGCAGGACATCGCCGGGCTGGCAGTTGAGCGTGCGGCAGATCGCGTCGAGTGTGGTGAACCGAACCGCCTTCGCCCGGCCATTCTTAAGTACCGCGATGTTGGCGGGGCTGATTCCGACGGCGGCGGCGAACTCGCCGACCGAGAGCTTGCGTTTGGCGAGTTGCACATCAAGGTCGACAACGATGGCCATCAGACCACCTCGGCGAGTTCACTCTTCATATTGGTCGCCTTGCGCAGCAGACTGCGCATGGTCACGATGAGGAAGACCAAACAGGCCCCGATGCCGGTAGTTGCGGCCGCGGCGCCCAAAGCGCTGATGAGCTCCATCCCGTCATCCGGGGAGGGGATGCTTCCCAGCGTCAGGTGGCAGGTGACAGCGAGGGCCAGCATTGTCGCCGCGATGGTGGAGCCGATGATGATGTCGACCCACCGGAAGGCTCGCGGGGAGAAGATCGCATCGCGTTCGACCAAGGTGAGCAGCTTCCACGCCGCAGCGAGGACGATCTGGACGCAGGCGACCCCTGCAATGGCAACCACCGCGTAGGGCAGGGCGTAAGGGGCGTACGGCGGGAAGCCATCGACTTCGTCGGCTGCTGTGGTGGGCGTTGCCCATGTGCCTGCGTCGCTCCGGCGCCACAGAGCCTGCCTGCTCTACCGGGACCGGCAGTGCGCCCACAGCAGCTGCCGAACAAGGCCCGCACCGCCACCCTGAGCCAGATCGCGCATATCCCCTTCACTGCCCCGGACGACATCCGCGTCAAGTACACCGCCCTGCGCGGCAAGACACAGATCGACGCCCTCTCCCGGCTCCTCACCGGCACGTCGAAGAGTCGACGGCACCGGGCACGCGCTGGGTGTAGTCATCGCCAACAGCCGCTCCCGCCACGCATGCCTCGCACCGGAACGGATCGAGGAATTGTCCACGCTGGGAACGCGGTGGGGACAGAGGATGAGCGCCGTCTTGTGCCCTTCGGCGGTGCCGGTCGTCGGCTCGCGCTCCAGGGTGTTGGGCCGACGCGAGAGCACGGGAGTGGCCCCGTGTGATGTGGTGCCGCTCCCGCGCTCGGCCGGCGGCCCGGCGTCTTCCTACGTGTCGGATCGCCGAGCTGTGACCAGCAGGTACTCCCAGTCCATGGCACCGTCGGCGAGGTGCTGCGAGGCCAGTTCGGCGAGGGCTTCGTCGAGGGCGGCCACTCGCTCGTGGTCTTCGGAGATGAAGCGGTAGGTGGCGATGGTCGGCCCGTAGCAGGCCTTGAAGAAGTCCCGGAACTCCTCCGGCCGTGTGAACCGGTCCACTCGCAGCGGCTGCCGGCGGGCCTCGACGTCCGTCACCCGGTCCCCGAGGAGGGAGCGCACGTGGTCCGGGTCGCCCCACAGGGGCGGCGGCTGGGTGCCGGGCGGCGGTGGAGGGGCGTAGGGGCGCATCGTGGCGAACATCTGCCCGATGAACCCCTCCGGGGTCCAGTTGATCACGCCGATGGTGCCGCCCGGGCGGCAGACCCGGACCATTTCGTCGGCTGTCTGCTGGTGGTGCGGGGCGAACATGACGCCGACGCAGGACATGACCGTGTCGAACTCGCCGTCCGTGAAGGGCAGGGCCTCGGCGTCGGCCTCCCGCCAGTCCAGTCGCGCTCCGCGTTCCGCCGCGAGGTTGCGCCCGGCCTCCAGGAGCTCGGGTGTGAGGTCGGAGGCGATGACGTCGGCGCCGAGGAGGGCGGCAGGGATGGCGGCGTTCCCGGAGCCGGCGGCGACATCGAGGACGCGGTCGCCCTGCCGGACGCCGCACTCCTGCACCAGTACTCCCCCCAGCTCGGAAATGACGTGCGACGCCACGGCGGGGTAGTCGCCCAGGGCCCACATCGCTCGGTGTTTCGCCTTCAGGGACTGGGGGGCGGCATTCTCGTTGCTCATGCCCCTTATCCCTCCCCTCCGCGACGGCCCTGAGGGCGGGGCCAGGAGAGTGACGTGCCGGGGCCGGCCCGTCGGTGGACTGAAGCGATGCGGGCAGAAGGCGTCCGTGGGCTTGGAAGGCGCGGCCCGCCGTGGCAGTCAGTGCGGTCCCTGCCGTCGGTCCTGTTCGTCGCCGGACGCCGTACGTGTCGACGCCCCCGCCGTCCGCCCGCAGCCTGTCCTCCGAAGGGGGTCAGTGCCGCAGGAGGGCGCAGACGAAGTCCTCCTGGACTGCGCGGACCTTGGCCAGCAGTTCGGGCTTGAGGCTCTTGCTGGTCTGGGTGTTGATCGAGAACGTGAGGGAGCGCGTGCCGTCCGCGGTGCCGGCCGCGAACTGGGTGTAGCCGGGGAAGTTGCCGGTGTGGCCGTACACCGTGCCGCACCGCGTCGTGTAGCGGAAGATCGCCAGTCCGCCCGCGTTGACGCCCGGGCCGGCGGGCTCCGATGCGGCGCCGGGGATGAAGGTCCGCTGCTGGCGCCTGGTCTGCTTCGACAGGAAGCCGTGGCCGCCGGCCCATGCGCGGATGAACGCGTTGAGGTCCTTCGGTGTCGAGACGATTCCGCCGGAGGCCCAGACACCCGAGGCGCTGAGGACCTCGCTGATGTCCTCCGGCGGGGCGGGCGGCGTCACGTCGTAGCCGTGCAGGTACGGCTGTGGCAGCCGGTAGCCCTGGGGCAGGCTGGTCTGCCGCAGACCGAGCGGCCGGTACACCAGCTCATCGAGCAGCCGTTCGTACCGCTGCCCCGTGACCGCCTCGGCCATCAGCGCTACGGCGATGTTGTCGGAGTTGGAGTACTCGTACCGCGATCCCGGCGGGAACAGCAGGCCGTCGCCGGCGACGAAGTCGAGCAGCCGGCGGGAGTCGAAGTGGTGCCGGGGGTCTTCCTGAAGGATCTCAAGGAACGCCTCGGCCGTCGAGAAGTCGGGCAGACCGCTGGTGTGGCTGAGCAGCTGGCGGAGCGTCACCTGATGCCATGCTGTGGGCAGAGACGGCAGGAGCTCGCCGATGGTGTCGTCGAGGCGCAGCTTGTGCCGGTCCACCAGGCGCAGGGCGACCGCTCCGCTGAAGGCCTTGGCGACGCTCGCGATCCGCATGTGGTCGGTCGTCCGGGGCGGGCGGCCCGTTGTCGTGTCGGCGACGCCCGCACGGTAGACCGTCGTCCGGTCGCCCTGTCGCATCAGCGCGATCACTCCGGGCGGCCCTCCGGCCGTACCGACAAGGTCGTTCAGCTGCCGCTGCAGCGCCGCCCTGTCGGGGGACGGCGGCGTTGCGGTGGCCTGCGCGGGCTGGACCAGGACGGCGAGTACCACAGACGCGGCAAGCCCAGCGGTGCACAACCGCAGACGCGTACGGCGAGAGCGGGAACGAAAGTCAGGACGTGCCGGCACGGGGGCTCCTTCGCGGTGACGCCGGGCGGAGGACACCCGGTCCAAAGGGTCCGCCCCAGCATCGAACGCACCGTCGGGACGTGCCTGCCCAGTGCTTCATACGGACCAGTCGCCGTGTCCGCCGGGGCCCGTCCGAGCACCGGCCGGTGGCTGCGGTCCCCGCGTCGCCTGCCTTGGGCGGGCCGGGCATCAGGTGGCGTAGCAGGGCTTGACAGGTTCGCCGTTTCGCATGGTTTGAGTACAAGCGCGGGGACTGGCACGGTGGCTGACGTTCCGTTTCCCAGTCCCCGAACCTACCGGGCACGATGCGGGCCGCCTCCGGGCCGGGTGGGGCCTTGGGGCGGCGCAGGAGCGGGTGGGCGCGCGACGCGCTCCGAGGCTGGCGCCGATCACCCCGAGCGTGAGGCCGAGGATCTGCGAGGCGACCAGCGCGGCACGGCACGGCGCCTCGAGCAGCCAGAGGGCGTAGGTGAGTGGCATGGCGGCGGCTACGGTCCAGACAGCAGCCTGCAGGCCCGCGCGGAACGACCGGCCTGCCCGCCTGGCCGCGAACGCCGGGGCGAGGAAGATGGCGACCGGCGTGAGCGGGAGCACGAGTGCGAGCAGGAGCACCAGAGGGAGCGGGGGCTCCGTCCCGTCGGAGCGGATGATCAGCCAGAACCAGGCCACGAACATGACAGCGGCGGCGGCATCGAGATGGGGAGCGTACCGGTTGGTGCCGAGCCATCGTCGGGATGCAAGGGAGATCCACAGGCAGCCGGCCAGTACGGCGGCGAGATACGCCGCGGCGGCAGGTGCTCGGCCGCGGCCCGCTCCCGGTTCAGGAAAATCACGGTGACGGTGATCGACGCGGCCACGCCACCGGTCACCAGGAGGGCCGGAGCCGGCACTGGCAGCCGTAGCCGGCCCGAGCGGGCGACGGCCACAAGTACCATCGCGCCGACCAGCGCGGTGAAGGTCACCGCGGGTTCATCCTTCGAAGATCACCTCTTCAACCCCGCCGACACCGCGCCCCGGTGCAGTTGGATTGGAGGGGCACCGCGTATCGGAACCTGGCCGACGAGGAGAATCGCGCCCACGGCGGCGTCGTCCTCACGGAAGGAAGTGCACTGTCTTGCTCCTACTCGCCGGTAGGCTCGGCGTTCATGACACGTGTTGCGATCGTCGGTGTGGGTGCGGTGGGGGGCGTCCTGGCCGCGGGCCTGGCTTCGACCGGGCGGCTGGAGGTGACCGCGTGCGTGCGCTCCCCACTGGGTGAACTGCAGATCGACCGGCCCGACGGCGCAGTTGAGAAGGTGTCGATTCCGGAGGTCTTCGACCCTGCCCAGGCGTCTGCGGTCGAGTGGGTGGTGCTGGCGACCAAGGCCCACCAGACGGCGGGAGCGAAGCCGTGGCTGGAGCGGCTTTGCGCCGCCGGCACTCGTGTCGTGGTGCTGCAGAACGGCGTCGAGCATCGTGAGCGCGTCGCCCCGCTTCTGGGCACGGCGGCCCGCGTGCTTCCGGCCGTGGTGGAGATCTCCGCCGAGTCGCCGCAGCGCGGCCACATCCGGCTGTTCAACCGCCCGAGGATCGTGGTCCCCAAGGACGACGGCGTGGAGTTCGTCGCTCTGTGCCAGGGCAGTGGCATCACCGTGGCCCTGACCGACGACTTCGTGAGTGCTGCCTGGGAGAAGCTGTGCATGAACGCGGCCAACGGCGCCATCGCCGCTCTGACGATGCGCCGTAAGCCGGTCTTCGACAATCCGCGCGTCGCACAGTTGGGCCGCGCGTTGGTGGAGGAGGCGCGGCAGGTTGCTACCGCTTCAGGTGCGAACCTTCCCGATGACCTGGCCGATCAGGTCATCGCCCGGCTGCGAACGATGCCGGAGGAGTCCGGCAGCAGCATGCTGTGGGATCGCCTGGCCGGCCGCCCACTGGAGTACGACGCTCGCAACGGCGCTGTCGTGCGCGCGGGTGCCCGTCTGGGCATCCCCACCCCGCACAACGAGACCGTCACCGCTCTGTTGGAAGCCGTCAGCGCATCAGAGATGTGACCCACGCGTCCACCGCGTCGAGGTCGGTGGCGTCGGCCACGACCCCCGAGGCGTTGGGGGGCCGAGCTGCTGCGCGGCGGAGTCCACCCGTGCGCGGGTGCGGCCGGTGATGATGACGTGGGCGCCTTCAGTGAGGAGACGGCGCGCGGTTGCCAGCCCCATGCCGCTGGTGCCGCCGGTGATGAGGACGGTCTTCCCGGTGAAACGGTTCATGCTGGTGTTCCCGTCAAGGTGTGCGTGAGGTGGTCGCTGAGGTGGGGCAGCCAGTCGGGCCGCGCGTTGCCGAGGAGATGGTCGCCGTGTGGGACGGACAGATAGGTGCCGTGCGGCGCTAGGCGGGCCAAGGGCTCGCCGTTCGTCACGCCGGGGATGACGTCCTGGTCGCCGTCCACGACCAGCAGCGGGGCCGCGATGAGGGGTGCCAGGGCGGTGAGGTCGACGTGCTGTGCGAACTCGTGGGCGGCGTCGGCTCCTCCGGCGCGTTGGGCCATGATGTCCCGTACCGGCGGGGGTAGTTTCTCCCAGTCGAGGCGGTAGGGACCGCTGACGGTGGCGACAGCCCCCACGCGCGGCTCAAGCGCCGCAGCCCGGGCCGCGAAATAGCCGCCCAGGCTCAGGCCGACGAGCCCGATGCGTGCGGTGCCAAGGGCGTCGATGGCCCGGCCCACGACCCGCTCGTAGTCCGGCACGAAGGTCGTGGTGGAGGCGAGCACACCCTGTCCGGGACCGTCCATCGCGAATACGGCAAGCCCTCTGGCAAGGAGCGCGGACACGAGATCGAGGAACTCCTCCTTGGCCGGGTCCAGGCCGGGGACGACGACCACGGTCCCCGGTGCGTTGGCGGGGCCACGCAGCCAGCCGGTGAATCCCTCGCCGCTCACCCGTCGCGCACCAGGTTCCAGCACGATGAGAGCTCTGCTCAGGGCGTGATCCGCCTCGACGGCAGCACGATGCGCTTCCGCGTACGGCGCCAGGGTGGCCAGGTGGAACCACCGGGCCGCCATCAGCAGGTACTCACCCGCTGAGCGGGATGAGCCCGCGTTCTCCGCGCGCTGGAGATAGTCGTGTCCGGTGCGAAGGAAGGCCGGCCCCCAGTCGGCGACCGAGGTGAGGCCATCGGTGACGCGCCGGTATTCGTGTGGGTCCACGCCTGCGCCGGTGGCACGGGACCGCTGGGCGGCGGCGAACTCGGTGGGGCTCATCGTGCTCCTCCGGTCAGCAGGACGGCCTTGCCGCGTATCCGGCGCACGCGCAGGTCGACCAGGGTTTCGGCGGTCTGTGCCCAGTCGGCGATGCGGCTGATCTCCGGGTGCAACCGGTCCTGTGCCACGAGGCTCACCAGTGTCTCGAGATCGGGGCCGTACGGGGCGCCGGCGTAGTGGAAGTGCTGGATCGTGACGCGCTCGGGCCCGTCAAGGAGTTGAAAGAAGTCGAAGGACACCGGGGTGCGGCTCGCCTGACCGAACCAGACAAGCATGCCGCCCGGGCGCACCTTCGACAGGGCGAGTGCTAGATCCGGCCCACCCGTGGACTCCAGCACGACATCGAACGGTCCCTGAGCGGCTGCGACCTCGTGCACCACTCTTGCGCCCAGTTCTGCGGGCCGCTCGCCGCGCACGGGCGTGGCCGTCACCGCGGTCAGCTCGGCTCCGGCGCCAACGGCGAGTTCCGTGACGTAGTGGCCGACGCCCCCTGATGCGCCAGTCAGCAATACCCGTCGGCCGGCCAGGGAACCGGCCGTACGCAACAGTCGCAGAGCAGTATTCCCAGCCAGGGGCAGGGCTGCCGCCTGTGCGCTGTCGATGCTGTCCGGGAGCACCGCGAGCGAATGCGTGGGCACGGCGGCGTACTCGGCCCAGCCGCCCTGCGCAGGGTGCCCGACCACGCGGGCGCCGATGCCGGGGCCGGAGCCGTCGGCTGCCACCTGCACGACAAGTCCTGCGATGTCCTTGCCGGGCAACCACTCCGGCCGGGGGTGCTCAAGCAGGAATGTCTCGCCCCGGTTCGGAGCGAACGCCTCGATTTTGATCAGTGCCTCACCGGTATCCGGCACGGGCTGGGGGGCATCGGCGAAGGCGACCGGGCGCGCCGCTTCTCCCGTGGGAATCAGTCTTTGCATGGAAAGGATGCAACCCCCACATCCTCCCCGCGATCCAACAACGGACAAGCAATGCCGACAACTTTCGGTTGTCACCTATGGTGGGAGCCATGGATCTCGACGTGGCGCAGGTGCGGGCCTTCGTGCGCACGCCGAGGAACTGCACTTCGGTCGGGCTGCCAGGACACTCGCGATCTCCCAGCAGACGCTTTCCAAGAGGATCGCGCGGCTGGAATTTCTGCTCGGCACCGAGTTGTTCCGGCGCGGCGGCAACGGCGTACACCTCACCGAGGCCGGACAGCGCTTCCTTCCACTGGCGCGGCAGACCGTGGCCACCTCCGATGCCGCAGTCGCGGCGGCGGTCGGGAAGGAACGTCCGCTGCGCGTAGACGTCTGGGGGCACCTCTACGCACCGATGCGGACGCTGGCCCAGGTTGCCGGACGAGCCGGGGAGCTGGCGTTGGGGCACGGACGCGATCTGCCGTCGGTAACTACGGCACTGCTGCACGGCGACATCGACGCGGCTTTCGGCCGAGTCCATCCCCCGCTGCCCGCCGGCCTGGCACACCGCCTCGTCCGCCTCGAACCGGTGGACGCTGTGATGAGCGCGGGCCATCCGCTCGCAGCCGAACCGGCTCTGCGGCCGGACCAACTGAGCAGCAGCACGCTGTGGGCACCCGGCGCGCTGGACCGGCTCGACTTCCTCCACCGGTTCGCCGACCGGTTCGGCATCCAGAACACGGCCACGAGCGTCAACCTGGGGCTCGCCCACTTTCTCGCCGAGGTGGCGGAAGAGCCGCGACGCTTCTCGCTGATGCCTGCCGATGTGTCACTTCCGGAGGTCCCGGGGTTGCGCTCCGTCCCTCTGGTCGATCCCACGCCGCTGTACGCCTGGTCACTGCTGTGGCGCTTCGGGAGCGGACATTCGGGACTGAACAGCCTTGCCTCCGCCTGTGCTGAAGAAGCAGGGCGCAGCCGATGGCTGGAGTACAACCCGACCCGCGACTGGCTGCCGGAACCACCCACGAACGGTCCCGGTCCCGCTGCCAGGCGCGAATGACGTCGTCGGTGCTCGAGCACCGCCTGGAGCCCAAGAGCTTCCGTTCTGGCCATCTTTCTGGCACAACCCGAGGGCCGGTCGGCCCGCTGAGGCCCCGAATTCTCCTTGGTACTCCGGTTGTAGATCGTGATCTTGCCGGTGGGGCGGGGCTACGGCCATGGGAACGGAGCGAAATCGGATCGCGTGGCGCGGTCCGGGGCTGGCACGCTACCTCCCATGGATCATCCTGAAGTACTGCTCATCGGAGGGCGTGCCGGTGTCGGCAAGACGACGGTGGGGTGGGAGGTTTCGGCGCGACTGCGGGCCGCGGCGGTCTCGCATGCGATCGTCGAGGGTGACTTCATGGGCCAGGTACATCCGGCCCCGGAGGGGGATCCCCACCGCTCGGAGATCACTGAGAGCAATCTGACTGCCGTCTGGGGGAACTTCGCCCGGCTCGGCTATCGCCGCCTGATCTATACGAACACCGTGAGTGTGCTGCCCGAGGCAACGGGCATGTTCGAGCGCTCCATGGGAGCAGGCGTGCGGATCGTACGAGTACTGCTCACCGCCTCCGATGCCACCACCGGCGACCGGCTGACAGGCCGCGAACTCGGCTCGGAGCTGGAGCAGGAGCTGAAAGGCAGCGCCCGCAAGGCGCGACTCCTGGACGAGCGGGCACCTGCGGACACGGTTCGGGTGGCGACCGACGGGCGGCCTGTCGTGGACATTGCGCGTGACGTGGTCGCTGCCACCGGCTGGATCGGTCGGCACTCCACTGGGCGATCCTGATCTTGCTGGTGGGGGCCTGTCCGGGAATGCGTGCGGCCGCCGAAGATCATCAGTGTGTGAAGACAGATGAACAGTGGGTGGCCGCAGTGCCGGGTCTGCCGACGGCCGGGCCTGGCGGACCGTTTCGCCGGTGCACCTCTTCGCCCTCCCGGCTGAGCTGTAGGCGAAACCTCTAGTCGGCGCCTGGTGTTGGCCTATATCCCAACGTTCGTGATCAAGAACCTTGCCCGCCGCCTCGCCGCGCTCTCCCTTCCCTCACGCCGCTTGCAGTCCCCGCCACCGCACAGGCCACACCGGCGGCCGACGAGGTCCTCGCCCTCGCCGACGCCCTGGACAAGATCCAGATCCTCGAGGAGTCCCGCACCTCCCAGTTGATAGTGGAAGACCCACTGGAGGAAGCAGTGCGGTTCGCTTCACCGTGAACAACAAGCCAGCCCATCCGTGGGTACGGCCGCGGGAACTCGGCTACGGGGCGGGGTGCATTGGACGACGGTGGTCTTGCAGGTTGAGTCAGCGGCTCTGCGGCCGGATGCCGGCGCCCACACCGCGACTGCGACAACGGCCTAACTGGCGTGCCGAATGGTCCAGGCCTGATTGGAGCCACCGTGGCAGGGCCAAATTTGCAGATGAGCCCCTAGTTGTGTGATGCCGGAGGGGCTGAAGATGTCGAGGCATTTATCGCTGTGGGCAGATCGGATCTCCCATTTGTTGTCGCTGCGACGCCAGAGATACCACTTCTGATTGACGTTTCCGGAGCATCGGTATTGCTGGACTCTCGTGCCGCTCTTTGTGCTCCCCCACTCCACGTCCAGACATTTTCCACTGTGCTTTGCCACAATTTCGAAACGATTCCGATAGACGTTTCCGTCGTCAGTGCGAGGCGCTTCGAAGCGGAACTTTTGGTTGTTCCCAAGGTGCCTTCCCCACACGACCAGCTTTGCCTCGTCGGCGGTGCTTCCTGCGAACACGTCCACCAAGAGGGAACGCCTGGGGTCCGTGACCCCACTGGTGATCGTGTACGCACCGCCTCCGTCCCAATTGAACGGATGCAGGACGGTGCGGGTTTCAGGGTCCCGGCTGGCCGTGCCTGCCCACCCGTAGGCCACGTACGAGTTCTGCCGACGCGCGCGGTTATACGCTGCGTTGTCAACGCATAGCTTATCGCCGGGAACGGCGTAGCGGTGCCTGTATCCGTTCAGGCATGCACCTGCGCTATTCGTGTTCCCTCTGGCATTTATTGCGTCGATGGTGAGGAGATGGGTCTCTTGCCATGGGATGCAGACGTAGTCAGATGGAGTGATCTGACGCCACTTGTAACCTTCGCGGCATTGGCTGGGACTCTGCGGCACTATCGTCGGCGCCACGGCGGTGGCTGTTCCGCCTACGAATACCGAACCTGCCAGGACGACCGCAGCGACCACGCCAGCCTCAACGGGGATACGGCGTTCCGCACGTTTACGCCCATTTTTCCGCGCGCTCTTGGCGCGCAGCCCCAGGTGGAACATGGTGCACCTCACCTGCTCGCGGAAACAGAGTTCCGCGTTGGTGATTGGCTGTCAGGGAGTCTGCTGGCGGGCGGACGCCCACCCAGGTTTGCCTGCGTTCGGCGACATTGCGACGCCCGCGGGCAACTCCCATTTTCGCATCGCCCTCGGTGGGGTGCCCTGTTGAACCTGTTGAAAGGGGCCGATCGGTCCTGCGAGTGCAGACTCCCACTAGTACTCCAGCCGTAGATCGTGATCTTCGTGGTCATTGAGCGACCCGCCGTTGGTAGTGGCAAGCCCGTGCCCTGGCTTGATGGCGTCGTCGCCACTCGGACCAGCGGAGTCTGTGCGTGACTGTGTGGACGGTCTGGGCGAGCAGCGTGATGAACAGGTGCTGGATCTCGTTGCAGGTCAGCGGGATCAGGCCGTCCAGAGCTTGTTCTTGAGCGCGTTGGTTGGCTGTGGCCGCGGCGAGGAAGGCGTGGGCGAGCATCGCGAGCGTGACCCAGCGGTGCCAGGACGTCCACCGTCTGACCTGGTGTTCGTCCAGTCCGGCCAGACCCTTGCTGGATTGGAAGGTCTCCTCGACCGTCCACCTGCGCCCGGCCACTTTCACGAGGGTGGACAGTGGCACCCGGGCCGCCGAGTAGCAGCGGTAGAAGGCGAGTTCACCGGTGCGCCGGTTGCGGCGGACGAGCAGATGGCGGTGGCCAGGCCGGTCGTCGGCGATGTCGGCCAGGGCCCAGTCGTAGAAGGTGTGACCCTTGGCTCCGGCGCCGGCGGAGAGCTTCTGCCAAGCCCGTTTCGGCAGCTTCTTGACCAGGGCGTCGGCGCGGAACTTGCCCGCGTGGGTGGTGATCTGATGGTCGCAGGCGACAGCGAGGACATAGCCGACCTCGCGCCCCTCCAGCGCGGTCCGAAGGTGCGGGTTGCTTCCGTAGACCTCGTCACCGGCCACCCAGGACGCGGGGGCGCCGGCGTCCAGCGCACGAGCGATCATGCGGGCGGCGAGCGCGGGTTTCGTGGCGAAGCTGACCGTGTCCGGGATCCCGGCCTCCCTGCAGCGGGCCAAGTCGTCGGCCCAGGAGCGCGGGACATACAGTTCCCGGTCGATCGCCGCGTGCCCACGAGGGGTGGAGTAGACGAGGTAGACGGCGACCTGGCTGTTCTCGATGCGTCCGGCGGTGCCGGTGTACTGGCGCTGCACACCCACCGTGGCGATGCCCTTCTTCAGGTCGCCAGTCTCATCGACGACCAACACAGCGTCGTCGTGGCGCAACTGCTCGACAACGAATCCGCGGACGTCGTCGCGGACCGCTTCGGCGTCCCACCTGGCCCTCGACAAGAGATGCTGCAGGCCGTCCGGGGATGCGTCACCCGCGTGCTCGGCGAGCGTCCAGCAATTCTTGCGTGGCAGGTCCGACAGCAACCCGAGCACCAGCGCCTTCGCCCGGCGCCGCGGTTCCACCCGGGCGAACCGACCCGCGATGCGGCTCATCAACACCTCGAACATGTCCTGCCAGCGGGCAGGATCTATGCTGTGACCTGCGGCCACTGCCTGATCGTCTGTCTTCACACACCGATGATCACCGGTGGCCGCATCCGTTCCCGGACCAGCCCCGACCAGCAAGATCAGGATCTGGTCCTGAGCACCAGTTCTGGAGTTGAATCGGCCGATGGACATGTCCTCCCGAGAGATCCGCATACCCCTCAACGAGGCCGTCGCAGTCCTGCAGGACCTGAACGAGTTCGTGGTTTCCCTCGACCGACTCAGATCCCGCCAGGCATCCGGAACAGCTGACGAGTACACCGTCGGCAAATTCATCGACGACTGGGATGTCACTCGGCGATTGGCACGCGCCCGACACGCCATCAGCGTCGCGGTGGATGAGCAACTGAGCGAGGAAGAGATCGCCGAGCTCGAGGCCCTGTGCGACCAGGGCCGCTTTTACACGGACAGCGTCGGCTACCCCTCCCCCGACCAGTCCAGCTGATACGGCAAGCGCGTCAGGCCGGACCAATCGAGACGGAACCAGCCCGACCCTGACCTGGCATCCCACCAACAAGATCACGATCTACGGCTGGAGTACTAGCTGGCCTTGCCCAGGGCCGCCGGCCACGTGGAGCCGGGGCAAGCCGGGCCAGAGCGGGGCGAGGGCAGGAGCGGCGGCGCTGACGGCAGGTCACACGCGCCGCGCCGTGCGGGAAGCATGCGGGCTTGCGGCGGGGCCGCGAGCGAGGCCTGCTATGCAAGGGGCAGGCCCGGCGGGCGACCAAGGAGTGGGTGTCACCCGCTCCTCCAACGGCCCAGATGCGAGGGCTGCCGGAGCACCAACGCCCCCTGCTCCAGCGGCCTGGAACGACCGTGTCATGCAGATGGCTTGCTCCAGGCCCGGGCCGACGCTAAGGACCTGATCACCTGGGACATCAACGTCGACTCCACGATCGTGCGCGCCCACCAGCACGCCGCCGGGGCGCGGAAAAGGGGGACCTGCAGAAGGAGCCACCTGGCGGCGTTGTCGCCGAGTTGGACGATCACGGGCTCGGCCGCTCGCGTGGCGGCTTGACCACGAAGCTGCACTTGGCCGTCGAGCAGCGGCAGAAGCCCATGTCGATCGTGATCACGGCAGGGCATCAGGGCGACTCCCCGCCGTTCGAGGCCGTGCTCGGCGGCATCCGGGTTCCCCGCCTCGGGCCGGGCAGGCCCCGCACCCGGCCACTGCGGATGCGCGCCGACAAGGTGTACGCCTCCCACAGCAACCGTGGCTACCTGCGGCGGCGTGGTATCCGCTGCACCATCCCCGACAAGGCTGACCAGGCCCTCAACCGCAAGAAACGCGGCTCGCGCGGCGGCAGGCCGCCGAAGTTCGACGCTACCGACTACCGCGAGCGCCACGCGGTCGAGTGCGGCATCAACCGCCTCAAGAGGAACCGGGCCGCGGCCAAGCGGTATGACAAGGTTGCGGTCCGATACGAGGCGACCGTCCTCGTCGCGGCCATCAACGAGTGGCTGTGACCAGCATATTCAACTTACCTGCGCACGTGCTCAGTCGGGGACGTGGACGGCAGCATCCGTGCCGATGCGATCCGTCACAACCTGCTGGAAATGGGCGCACTGGGTGAAGTCCTCGTGATCGCAGCCGAGGGCGCATTCGATGAGGTCGAGGGATGCCTGCGCAGCGGCGATACGGGAGCGAAGCGCCTTGGCCTCGGCGCACAGGATGTTCCGTCGCTTCACGGCATCGGCGGTAGCAGTCAGCGAGCGGATGATGTCGAGGGAGAACCCTGCGTCCTTGGCGCGCAGGATGACGGCGACGCGTGTGAGGTCGGCGATGCGGTAGCGGCGGCGGCCGGCGGCGTCACGTGCGGGGGATAGGAGCCCCATCGACTCCCAGTGACGCAGGACGTGCGTGGCCAGACCGAAGCGTTTGGCGAGGGCCCCGATGCCCATCGAGTCACGCTCGCCGCCACCAGGCGCCTCTTGCTCGCTTGACTTCATGCCGACATTAAGTCCCAGTCTGGCGCTCATGACCAGGGAAACTGAACAGACGCCCCAGCCGGCGAACGACCTCGTAGCACGGCTCGACGCCGCCGACCGACTGCCGGGCGCCGAGCTACTGAGGGCTCTCTCCTATGACTTGCTCGGCGCCGAACCCGGAACGTCCGTGGTGGACGTGGGCTGTGGCGCCGGACGGGCCGTGGCGGAACTGGCCGAACGGGGCGTGAAGGCCGTCGGTGTGGACCCGAGCGAGCGGATGATCGCCGTCGCCCGTGGTCGGTGGCCCGAGGCGGACTTCCGGATCGCGGGAGCGTACGAGCTGCCGCTGCCGGACGCCTCGGTGGACGGTTACCGAGCCGACAAGGTCTTCCACGAACTGGACGAGCCGGAGCGGGCGTTGGCGGAGGCCCACAGGGTTCTTGCGCCTGGAGGGCGGATCCTGCTGGTCGGCCAGGACTGGGACGCCTTCGTCATCGACTCCGACGATCCGGCCCTCACCCGCACCATCGTGCACGCCCGCGCCGACCTGACCGCCGACCCGCGTGCTGCTCGCCGATACCGCAACCTGCTACTGAACAGCCGCTTCAGCGATGTGACGGTCGAGGTGCACACAGGCGTGTTCACCGGATCGGCGATGTTGCTCTTGCTCACCGGACTGGCCGAAGCAGCCTGCTCCACCGGCGCCATTACGCGCGAGCAGACGGACAACTGGATCGCCGAGCAGCGTGCGCGGGCCGAGGCCGACCGCCTCTTCCTGGCACTGCCGATGTTCGTGGCAGCGGCGACCGCACCACAGTGAGGCAGCGATCACCTGACCAGGCGTGGGCCGGAGCCGCGCGTCCAGGCCCGCCCCACCGCAGGACAGCCACCGCAGCGTAACGAGTCGGACCTCATCTTTCGATACACGCCCCAGTCGTGATGGGGCGATCGCGTATGACGCGGACAGGGAAATGCGTGTGAGTTTTCTCCGGGCTGGGGGCGGCTGGGCTGCTGGCCGTCGGTCTGGCCCTGGCGGGTCCGTCGGGCACCGCGTACGCCGGACCGGCACAAGTCCTCGGCACCAAGGGCGAGCAGGTCATAGCCTGCGACGAAACCGGCTTCTGGGACACCGTCAAGCTCCGGGGCCGCAATGTCAGAGGCCAATCGCAGACCGCACCGCTCAAGCGGCTCGATGACGGCGCAGGCTGTCACAGCTTCGCCGGCGCGTGGTGGAACGGCACTGTCACCTTGACGTGGGTCAAGGACGGCAGCGGCAGGCGGGGCGAGTCCACCTGCGAAACATCGGCTGATGCCGACGGTCCCAATTGGCAGGCGTGCTACTACGAGCCGCGCCTGTCGGTTCGCTGAACACTGTTCGGCACGGTTCCCTCGGGGTGCGGACACCGTCGCGCCCCGAGGGGCTGGCCTTGCAACTCTTGGCGGGTGCGGGTCAGCTGCGCGGGCCGGGCCGGGGCTCTTCGGAGGGCGAAGGCACCGGGCAGGTGCCGAGCATCCGCACCGTGCCCGGCCTTAGGACTTGTGAGGTCGCATGTTGAGGTGTCGCGTATTCCCCGATGAGGTCGTTCCTGCCATCACTGTGTGTGGTCGTCGGAGCCCCAGAAGCCGCTCTGGCGGCGGAGGTCGACGAAATCCTCTTCTCGCGGTACCGCGACGCGGACCTGGAGACCGAGGCAGGGGCGCGGGTAGCCATTGCCTCGTTCGAGTACGACGGCTTTACCAACACCCCCGACTTCCCGCTCGAGCACTTCGGCATGGCGGCGGTGCCAGGCTCCTCAAGCCAGGTCTGCGCGCAGCCGCTCGATCGCCTGTTCAAACCACGGACGCGGGAAGCTGGGGCCTGCGGCTCCGGGCCCCCAACGGTCAGGAGTACCAGTCGGCCTCCGTCGGCCGCGCCCGCCGAGGCACCTCCCGGGCGGGCATGGGCCTGCGTTCGCCACCCGCGAGCAGGGTGCTTGCCGGATCACCGCCGAGAACGCCCGGAAGCGACACCTCGACCTCGATGCCGCGAGGCGGGTTGGTGGGCAGGATTGTGGTCATCACCGTCGTCTGGGCGTGATGGCCATGGGCGCGGGCGGCGGCGACCTGCTTCCCGTCCACGAGGAGCTCCAGCTCCCGCGTCCCGCCCATCCGCAGGCCCACGGTGACCGAGCAGCCGGCATGCTCGCAATGAAAGTGATACTCGCGACCCATGATCGCCTCCCTCAAGCGCCCGGCGACGAAGCCCCTTCCTCCCATCGTGGCACTGGGTGGTGACTGCGTCAGCCCGGCACCGCCACCTGAAGCGTCAAGGCCGGCACTCTGATCCTCACCCGCCACGCCACCTCTCCTGTGCCGGGTCGACCTCTGGGCAGCTGGTAAGTGGCTGACCTGCGACGACGATGTGGTGTACGTCCCCCGGTTCCGCCGCGATGTGCGGGATTTTCGATGTCGCGGGCGTCAGCGGCCTGCTGATGGATCGTGATCGCCAGGGCCTCGACCGCGTCCGAGCGACCGGACCCCTTGTAGACGGCGTGGGACTGGAAGAGCAGGACGACATGGTCGCTGACGCCGTCGGCGAACAACGCGAAAGCGTCCTCGGCTTCCATGCCCGAGCGCAGCCGATCCGCAAGTGTCCGCACACCTGCCCGTGGTGCCCATCGCCAATGAGATCCTGGACCTCTGGGATCGGCCACAGATCATTCGGACACTCCTCGAGCGAGACCTCGGCCTCCCGGCATGGCCGGCAGGCCGCCACAAGACAAGGCCCTCCGATTCCCAGTCGGAATCGCGCGCTGTAGTTGGACAGGCTCAGAAGTCGCCCCAGAGGGCGGCGAGGGGCGATCAGCCAGAGCGCGGCCCCTGCCGCACCGGCAAGGGCCTGCGCCGTTGGCGAGCCGACCAGATTCGCTGTCCCGCCTGTCGGTCCTTCGGCAGCCCCGCACCCCCATACCCCGTATGCGCGTTCGGTTAGGCTGGCCTTGCCTGGCATGCGGGCGTGCAGGTGGCAACCCATGGGACGAACGGGAAGAGGCAGGGCGCAGGTGAGAGACGGTGACCGGGCTTGCGCCCGCTGTGGCGGGATGCCCATACGGGTGATGGGCATCCCGGGTTCCGGCCATGGGCTCGGGACGAGGCGCCGTGGATAGGATCGCGCTCACGGCCGGAGCCCTGTATGCCATCGTCCTGCTCCGCGCCGGAGGAACGTTCGCCGTCGGGTGGCTCGCCGGCGCCGGTGCCCGGCGCAGCAGGTTCGCCGGGCGGATCTCCTCGGCGAAGTTCCGGCGCGCCGAGCGGGCGATCCAGCGGTGGGGCGCGCCGGTGGTGGCCGTCTCCTTCCTGACCGTCGGTTTCCAGACCGCCGCCAACTTCCTCGCGGGCAGCATGCGCATGCCGTTGCCGCGTTACCTCCCCGCCCTGTTCGTGGGCGGAGCGGCCTGGGCGCTGATCTACGCGACCGCGGGGCTCGGCATGCTCGAATTGCTGCAAAGGCTCTTCGCCGAGCGGACGGCCCTCGGGGTGGCCGCCGTGGCCGTCCTCCTCCTCGCGGTGTGCGGCGTGGTGGTGTACCGCAGAAGAAGGGCGGACCCGTCCTCTGGTGACACCGTGGCCGAGGAATCGTGAGCCCCTCTCGCAAGGGCGGGTGCCGCGGCCGGCGAGATGCATGCGCAGGCTCAGCCCTCCTCGGACGGGATCAGGGCGAAGCCTGACCTCTTCCGTCTCGTTCCGGACCTGCAGCAGGCTGACTGCTTGGCGCGCCGCGGGTGGGTGCCGCGGAGGCCGTCCGCGGGAGCGGTCGTATGAAGGCCGGCATGCGTGAAGAGGGCGGCCAGGGCCCGGCGCGCCGCGGATGCCGTTGACGCTGACGCGGGTGCGGAAACTGGGGTCGGACGCCGGCGCGACGATCGTCGGTCTGATGAGCGTCAACCACGAGCCGCCAGCTCGTCGCCCAGTGGCGCGATCGCCAGGCCGGTGATCAGCGCCACCAAATGCCTCGGGGCTTCCCCGTGCCGTCGGTGCAGGGACTGGTGCAAGAGGTCGAGACCGTCCTCGCCGACGGCGGCTTCGGTCGGCCAGGGGAGCGGCCTCGCCGCACAGGATCGCCCCGACGGCGTCCTCGCAGGTCCCCTCCGCGGCGATCCTGCAGGCCGAGACGTCGACCCGGTACAAACAGGTGCAGTCGGTACGACAACTTTCCGGAGGGTCGAACCGATCCCGCGACACCGGGACGCGGGCGTTGCACACCCGTGGATCGCATGAATTTTTTCATTCGCTTGCTTACTCGACGGTATATGCATTTACTACAGGTGCCCCCGCGGGATCGGACACGACGCCCGCGGGTCGACCCCTCCTCCTCGATCGACCTCCTGGGGTGCTCCAACGGAGCACTCCGCGCTTTGCCCGGGTGCCCCCGCGGCGGCTCCGGTCAACCCCTGGGCCGGAGTCGGCCGCACCCCTCCGAACAGGCTCCTTCCAAAGGCGACGACGATGTCCCACCACCGCCCCCCGGTCAGCGCCGACTGGCCGTACTCGGTCACGACCCCCGGCAACCGCGATTGGGAAAGCACGGCCGTGCGCTGGCTGCGTGACCTCCTGCCGGCCCGGTACGGCGGCTACACCACTCTCACGCGCCATCCCGTTCTTCTGGCCCGTCACGCCCAGCTGCAGATCGAGCACGAGATCCGTGCGGTGCGGGTGGCGATGCAGACCTGCCGTGCGGAGCTGCCCACCCTGGGCGTGTCCGACCCCACGATCGAGAGCACGATCAGGCTGTACGCCGTGGAACTGGAGCAGCTGAGCCGCCTGGCCCGGGGTGTACGCCTCATCACGGAGGCGCTCCTCGCGAGCGACCAGGCCGCTCGGCGACGAGCGCGGGTCTGAAAGGTCCTGCCAGACGCGGCGGGCTCTCGCACGTCACGTCGCGGTCAGGCCCTGCCGCCCGGGTCCTCGGTCCGGAAGTCGAGGTTCGCAGGAACAGGCAGTCGCAATCGCCGTCAACGTCCAGCCCCGCTCGTTCACAAGTGGCGTTGCACCGCCCCAGACCGTCCTGGTTCCGAGGCCGGTCGTCGAGTTCGGAGGCTGAGGTGAGGCGTTCGCGGCCGCGGAACGGTCGGCGAGGTACCGAGTGCCTCTCGGCGCTCGGTCACAAGTCAGGTTCTGATGAAGCATTCCTGCATCTTTGGCCGGGCGTCTGTACCACGTGACTCGGACGTCCCCTTCAGCCGAGCCGGGCTGACGTCCGCACCGTGCCGCGGGCCTCGTACTCCAGCATGGTCTCCAGGTCCGTGGCCGTCTGGGAGCCGAGTTCGCGGCGGGTGAGCCAGAGGGCGAGTTCGAGGCCGGAGGTGATGCCGCCGGCGGTGACGAGGTCGCCGTCGTCGACGACGCGGGCGCTCTTCACCATGCCGCCCTGGCGTTGGAGGTCGGGCTTGGCCTTGTGGTGGGTGGTGCAGGGGCGGTTGGTGGTGATGCCGGCGGCGGAGAGGAGCATGACGCCGGTGCAGAGGGCGCTGATGGTGAGGCCGGGGCGGACGGCGGCCGCGAGGGCTCGGGGCAGGGTGCCGCGGTCGATCTCGGTCCAGACGCCGGGGCGGTCACGGCGGGCGTAGCCGCCGCCGGGGACGACGAGCACGTCCGCCTCGCCCGGGGCCCAGGGGCGGATGCCGCGGACCACCGTGCCGTAGGCGGCGGTGACGCTGCGGGCACCGGAGGCCGACACGTAACGGACCTCGACAGGGCGCGAGGTGAAGAACCCGGCGGCGGAGAAGACCTCGTAAGGGGCGGCGAAGTCCAGTTCCTCGACGCCGTCGAACATCACCACGTGTACGCGCAGCGGCTCGGTCGGCTCGGCGGCGGACGCAGGGACGCCGGCGGCGGTGCCCGCGAGCGCGCCTGTGGCGCCGAGGGCGGTGCCGGCGCGGAGTAACTGCCTGCGGTTCATGTGGTGCTCCTGATTCCGGGTTGACGACGGTGAGGTGGTCGGGCTGCGGTGCCCTCCGGTTCCCGCCGGGGCCGCGGGAACTCGGTGTCACTCCCGTCCGACTCCCTTACCGCACCGGCACAACAGCGGCGAGAGGCGGACGATGGGCGGACTGGACATACACATGTGCGGGGTTACCTGTCGGCATGGCCGCAACGAAGCCGTGGTGGGTGTGGATCTGGAGATCGCCGCCGGTGAGCGAGTCGCGCTGACGGGGACGAACGGTTCCGGGAAAACGACACTGCTGCGCGCGGTCCTCGGGCTGCACCGGCACACGAGCGGCACCATCGACGTCGGGGGGCGCGCGGCATCCTCGGCCGCCGAGTGGGCCTGGAGGAGCCGGCGTTGCGCCTGGATCCCCCAGAAACCGGCCGCCGGTCGCTTCCCCCTGCGCGGTGACGAACTCCTGGCCAGCAGTGGCGCTCCGGCCGAGGCGGCCGGGGCCGCGGAACGTCTTGGTGTCGGTGCGTTGACCTCACGGCCCGTGGACACGCTGTCCGGCGGGCAGTTGCAGCGCATATATCTGGCGCGGGCGATCGGCTGCGTGGCAGCGGGCGCGCAGGTGCTGCTGGCCGACGAGCCGACCGCCGCGCTCGACTTCGAGGGGCAGGATGAGGCTGCCGATGTGCTGACCGCGCTGCCGGTCACGCTCGTCGTCGTGACCCACGACCGGGCGCTCGCGGAACGGTGCGACCGTGTCCTGGAGATGGCCGCCGGCCGGCTGCGGGAGGTGCGGTGAGCACGCTCGCGGCTGCCGATCTCGGCGCGGTGCTGCAGCTCGTACCCGTGCAGCGGGCGGGGGTGGCTCTGCTCCTGGCGGCCGTGGGGTTGCCGGTGATCGGGGTCGTCATCGTCGGGCTCGACATCATGCCTGTGCGGTTCGCGATGATGCACGTGGCGCTCCTGGGCATCGCGATCGGGCTGCTGACCGGGCTGGATCCGATGCTGTGCGCGCTGGTGGCCTGCGCCCTGTCGGGTGCGGGGGTCGCCCCGCTGGCTCGGACGCCGGACGGCCTGTCGGGGGCGATGGGGCTGCTGATGAGCCTGGCCATTGCCGCGGCTCTCCTCGTCCTCGCGGTCTCCGGCGTCAACGCGTCGGGAGCCTTCGCCCTGCTCTGGGGGTCGATCCTCTCGGTCGGCACCGCCGACCTCGTGGTCCTCGCCGCCCTCGCCGTCGTCGTACCGTCCCTCTTCTGGTGGCGGCGCCGGGAGGTGGCACTGCTGCTGTACGACCGCGAGCTGGCCCAGTGCTCGGGCGTGCCGGTCCGCTTGCTCACCACCGCGCTTCTCGTACTGGTCGCGGTGGCGGTCGCAGGGGCGATCAAGCTGACCGGCGCGCTCCTGGTCGACGCACTGACTCTGCTGCCGGCCCTGGCGGCACGCCGTCTGGGCCGCTCGCTGTGGTCGATCACCCTGTGGGCGGTCGGCATCGGCGTCGCGGTCAATCTCTCGGGCTTCCTTCTGGCCCTGTGGCTGGACTGGCCTCCCGGCCCGGTCCTCGTCCTGACGGCGGGGGCTGTCGTCCTCGCCGCGCACCTCATCCCCGAACGGAGAATCAGCTCATGGCGCGCACCCGCGTCCGTACCGCCCGCATCGCTTCCCTCATCGCACTGAGCACGGCCCTACCGCTTCTCACCGGGTGCGGAGACGAGGGAGCCTCCTCCGGTACCGATCACAAGGCGGCGGGCCGCAAGCCGGTGGTGGTCGCGACGACCACCTGGGAGGGCGCCTTCGCCAAGGCCGCCGGGGCCGAGGACGTCACCGTCATCGTGCCGCAGTCGGTGCACCACGCCCCCGACTACGACCCGAAGCCCTCGGACCTGGCAGCCGTCGCGAAGGCCGACTTCGTGCTGTACGCGCCGTTCGAGCCGTACGCTGCGAAGATCAAGGACGCGGCGGGCTCGAAGGCCAAGCTGATCGAGGTGAACCTCGACAACGACCCGGCCAAGGCCGGCGCCGAAGTCACGCGCCTGGGCGATCTCTTCGGCACGAAGGACGCCGCCTCCCGGTGGAAGACCCGCCTCGACACCGAGGTCACGAAGCTGAACGGAGAGCTCAAGGGCGCCTGGCCCGGTGGGAAGAGCCCTGCCGTCGTCACCCAGGTCTTCACCGCCTGGGCGGCCGGTCTCGCGGGCGCCACGACGGTCGGTACGTACGGCCCCGAGCCGGTCACCCCCGCGCAGCTCGCCTCCCTCTCGGCGAAGAAGCCCGCGTACGTACTCGACAACGCGCACATGTCGACGGGCACGGTGCTGCCGGATTCGGGCGGGAAGCAGGTCAGGATCGTCAACTACCCAGGGGAGGACCTGGACCTGCTGGCGGTGTATCGCAACGCGGCGGCCGAGCTGAAGAAGGCCATGGACGGGGCCTGATCCCGCGACGAGCGGAGGGGGAGGACCGTTGCCGCCGGCTCTCCCCCTCTCTCATATCGTCATGCCGTCGTGCCGTCATGCCTGGACGAGGGTGGCCCCCTGCTGCTCGACGATCCGGCGCCGGAGAGCTGCGCGGTCGGGTTTGCCAGCGGCCGTGAGGGGCAGCTCGGGCAGGACGAGGAGCCGTTCGGGGTGCTTGTGCAGGTCGAGGCCGCACTCGGCCAGGTGCGTGCCGAGTTCGGTCAGGGTCAAGATCTCCGTGCCTCTCGTCACCAGGCAGGCGGCCAGTCGCTCCCCCATCAGCGGGTCCGGCATGCCTACGCAGACCGCGTCACGGACCCGTGGGTGGGAGACGAGTCCGCGCTCGACCTCGGCAGTGCTGATGTTGACGCCACCGCGTATCACGACGTCCTTGAGGCGGCCGACGACGTGCAGGACGCCTTCGTCGTCGAGGAAGCCGAGGTCGCCGGTCCGGACCCAGCCCTCGGGCGTGCGGTAGCGGCTGTCGAGGTCCGGGGAGGCCACGTAGCAGAGGGGTGTCATCGGGCCGCGCGAGACGATCTCGCCGATCGACCCGTCGGGTAGCGGTTCATGGGTGTCGGGGTCGGCGATGCGGATTTCGGCGACCTTGGGGTCGGGCTTGCCCGCGACGACGCCCGCGCGGTCGGTGGGTGGCACGGTGTGCTGGAGTCCGGTGTGGCAGTTGACGCCGTCGGCCGATCCGTACAAGTTCACGACGGGGCAACCGAACGCGTCGGCCGCCGCCTTGGCGGTGGCCTCGTCGAGGGGAGCGCCCCCCAGGACGAGCGCGGTGGGGGCAGGCAGGGGGTCGTCCGTCTTCTCCAGGGCCTCCAGCATCATGCGGATCATGGTGGGGACGCCGAGGATGTGGGTGGGCTCGTGTTCTCGTATGGCGGCGAGCGCGGCCTCGGGGGTGAAGTGGTCGAGCATGACGAGGGTGCCGCCGTGGCGGGCGAGCGTGACGGCCGTGCCGTTCGATCCGAAGGCCGAGGCCAGGGGGACGAGGAAGAGGCAGCGGGGCGGGGTGCCGTCGGGCATGAGGGAGGCGAAGAAATTCCCGCGTCCGCCGGCCAGGGCGTTGTGGGAGTAGGCGACCATCTTGGGCTCCGCCTCCGACCCGGAGGAGACGAGGATGCGCGCGGCGCTGTCGGGGTCGGGGCGGGCCGGGACGAATCCAGTGGGGTCGGTGCGGAGCAGCTGAGCGAGAGGAATCGTTCCTTCGGGTGCGGTGCCGCGGCCTGCGGCGATCACGTACCGCAGGGTGGGCAAGGCCGGTGCGAGCGCGAGGAGGTCGGAGGCGTGTGTCCGGCCTCGGTGGTCCGTTGCCGCGATCACCGCCGCGGCCTCGGACCGGCGCAGCAGGCATTCGGCTTCGACGGCGCCGCGGCCGACCGGGAAGGGAAGAGCCACCGCCCCGAGGGCGGCGAGGGCCAGGTCCGTGACGACAGCGTCGCGGTCGTTGGGGAGTTGGACGGCGACGACGTCCCCCGCGCCGATGCCGAGGTCACGCAGCCCCTGGGCCAGACATCGGACCTTGCGGTCGAGAGCTGTGTAACAGAGCTTGCCCTTGGCGTCGAGGACGGCGGTGTGGTGCAGGTCGGCGATCTGCCGGGCCCGGAACAGGCTGTAGAGGTCGAGGTCGGGGCAGGTCCCGTCCACCACCCAGGAGCGGCGGAGCTCGGCGGGCAGCAGGTCGGTCAGGGTGACGGTCACGCGAGGCTCCAGGGGTCGGGAACGGCGGGGGCACCGTGCGCGTCCCGGCTGATCGAGCCGGACAGGCGCGGGTCGTGGTGGAGGGTGGACAGGTCGGTGGTGACGGCGGTGGCCGTCAGGCCGTGGGTGCGCAGCTGGTCCAGGGCGTCCTCGGTGCACATCCCTGTGACGTCGTATGCGGAGGCGGCCGTCGCGCAGGCGTCGCTCGGGGCGATCCAGCCGTCGGTGGTACGCAGCGGGTGCCGGAACCCGGCGGGGCGGCGAGGGTCGGTTCCGGTGGCGGCCTGGTGCAGGTCGGGGGCGAGGAGGGTGTCGGCCGCGCCGAGCAGGGACGAGTCGACGCGTACGCCGTGGCCTGTGCGTTCGCGCAGGAGGAGGCCGGCGAGGACCGCTTCGGTGCCGTGCAGGCCGCCCAGGATGTCGAGGAGTGTCATGAGGGACGGTGCGGGCGGTTCGCCGGCTGGGTGGACGGCCTCCCCCACGCCGGTGCGGGCCTGCACCATGAAGTCGGTGCCCATGGGGGCGTGGTCGAGCCGGTCGGCCCAGCCGCCGGTGTAGGCGTATACGAGGGCAGGGTTCACGACGGCCAGGTGTTCGGCGTCCAGCTGAAGCTCGGCGGCCTTGCCCGGGGCCCAGTTGTGCAGGAAGACGTCGGCGTCCGAGGCTAGTTCACGCAGGCGGCTTCGGTCGCCGGACGACTTGATGTCGATCTCCACGGCTTCTTTGCCGCGGTTGAGTGCGAGCCATCGGGCGGAGATGCCGTCGCAGGCGGGCGGCATTCCTCGGAGCGGGTCGCCGCCCGGCGGCTCTATGCGGATCACCCGGGCCCCAAGGAGGCCCAACAGGTGCGCCGCGAGCGGTGCTTGGATGCGGCGGCCCGCTTCCAGGACGGTCAGCCCGGCCAGCGGACGGTCGGGCTCAGGGGCAGGGGCTGTTGCCTTGTGGCCCGAGCCCAGCGCTTGCAGGGTCCAGGGGTCTGCGCCGTCGTCCTCTCCGGCACGCTCCGCGAGCGTACGCAGTCGGCACACCTCGGCCCCCGACAGCCCGGCAGCGTGTCGGATCCGCTCCCACGTGTGGCACTGGGTCACCTCGTGCAGGTCGGCGGGGAAGGGCGCGCAGGCGGTGGCGTACCGGAACTGGAAGGGGCGCCAGCCCGCTCGTATCGCTTCGACGGGGGCGTCCAGAGCGCGCCAGAACGCCGCCCAGTCTCCGGGGTCCAACGTCTCCAGCTCGAAGAGGACGCCGTCGGCGGAGGTGAACGGCGGCCCGCCGGGGGCGGGTTCGACGGCTTCCGGCTCGTCGGCCCCGGCGGCGGCGAGGTACTGGGAGACGGTGAGCAGACCGGTACGGTCGGCCGTTGTGGTCGTGTGTGCCGCCGGGCCGCCTCGGGCCTGGCCGATGAGCCCGGCGAGCAGTGCCTGGACCGTCAGCACGCCGGTGGCTGTGGCCAGGTAGTCGACGCCCAGGCCGCGGGGGGCTCCGTGGCGGCGGCCGTGCACGGCCATCACACCGGTGGCGGCCTGGGCGGTGGCCTCGTCCTCGATCCCGGAGCCGCTCACGCCCCAGGCGGTGTCGGCCGTGACAGGCGTGAAGCCGCCGCCGTCGAGGGCGATCTCCCCCGCGCCCCCGTCGTGAGCCTTCGCCCCGAGCCGCCGCAGGTGGTCGGAGACGACACGGGTCAGAGCCGCAGGGCCGCCGATGTCGAAACGCAGTGCGTCGAGCGGTCGGGCTGTGTCGAGCGGGCGGCGGACCGCGGTGTGCACGGTCGCTGGTGACGCCATGCCTCTCCTCTCCTGGCGCGGCGGTGGAGGCCGACGCGCGGTGACTGTCACGGTGACGGGAACTGGGGAGCGGGTAGGCCCGACCACTTCCTCGGGCAGGCAGTCGGACGGGTGTTCTGTCGAGTTCCCGAGATGGAGGAAAACTGTGACGGATCATGATGTAACGGATGCCGACCTGCTGCGGAAGCGGGTGTCCGCGTTCGTCCGCGACCGCGTGTTCCCCTGCGAGCCGGAGCTCGACGCCGGTGGACCTGTCGCCAGGGGCGTTCGTGCGCGGCTGCGCGTGGAGGCGCGCGAGGCCGGGCTGTGGGCGCTTCCGCTGCCGTCCGGACTCGGTGGCGGGGGCATGGCGTGGAGCGCGTACGCGTCGCTCGCCGAGGCCGAGGGCGCGAGCGACCACGGGCCGGCCGCTCTGGGGTCGGCGTCTCTGCTCGACGTGACCATGCTGTCCCGGCACGGATCGGAGCGCGTGCGCTCGGCGTATCTGCGGCGCCTGGTCTCCGGTGACCTCCGTACCTGTTACGCGATGACGGAGCCGGACACGCCCGGCACCGAGCCCGCGCTGACCGCGACGCGGGCGGAGCGGAGGCCCAACGGCGGCTGGAGCATCAAGGGCCGGAAATGGTTCGTATCGCATGCCGGAGACGCGGATCTGGTGACCGTGCTCGCCCGCACGAGCGGATCGGCCGGGGACCGCGACGGCTTGTCCCTGTTCCTCGTACCCACCGCCTCGCCCGGCTTCCGGGTCGTACGCGAGTTGCCCGTTCTGGGCGCGACCGGGCAGTACGAGATCGACTTCGACCATGTCGCCGTTGCCGAGGACCATCTCGTCGGTGAAGCCGGACGGGCTCTCGCTGTCGCGGGCGAACGCCTCCAACTGGGACGGACCTTGCGGGCGTTGCGCTGGCTCGGGCAAGCCCAGCTGGCCTTCGACCTCATGTGCGAGCGCGCCACCGCGCGTCAGGGTGCGCGCGGCCCGCTCGCGGACCGCCAGCTCGTCCAGCAGCACATATTCGAGGCACTTCTGGCACTGCGGACGACACGGCCGCTCGTGTACGAGGCGATGGCCCTGGTCTCGGACGGGGGCGACGCTCATGTGGAGGTGGGCCTGGCGAAGACGGTGGCGGCACGAACGCTCCAGGATGTGGCGGACCGTGCTGTCCAGGTCTTCGGCGCTGCCGGTCTCGGCCCGGACACCCCGCTTCCCGCGCTCTTCCGCACGGGCCGGACCGCGCGGATCCTCGACGGGCCCGACGAGCAGCACGTCTCTTCGGTCGCCCGGCGCGTGCTGCGGAGCCGTCAGGGCTCCGCGGTCAAACCCGCCTGAGGTCGACACGTCCCAGGAGCGCGGAGAGGCCGAGGGCCAGGAAGAAGTCACCCCACACGAGTTCGTGCCGCACAGCGGTGCCGCTGTGCTCGTCGTAGCAGCCGTCGAGGAGCATGCCTGGCGGCCGGGAACCGCCCGGCCGGGTGAGGTGGGCGTGCGTGAGCCGGTGCAGGACGGCCTCCGCGCGGGCCGCGCACGCGGAGGCCCATGCCGCCCCGGGCACGCATGCGAGCTTGAGCAGGGCGACCGCCGCGATGGCGGCGGCGGAGCTGTCCAGGGGACCGCCGGGGTGGCGGATTCCGGCGGGCGGGACGAGCGGCCCCGTGAGGAACTCACCGCAGTCGAGGAGCCGTTCGGCGGATTCGGCCAGCCCGGTCGTGTTCACTAAGCCCCGGTCCGTACGCGGGGATGTGATGGGCACGTGCAGGAAGGCGTCCGCGACGGCCAGGAGGAGCCACGCCTCGCCCCGCGCCCAGCCAGGCGCCGGGTCCGGTTCGGCCACCCAGCCCCTCCCCTGGGCCCAGTGCCATGCCGGACGGGGCCGCGAGGTGTCTTCGTGGTGCAGGCACAAGTCCAGGTGACGGTGCAGGTGCGCGGCAGCCGCCTCCTGTCCCTCGGGCCCCGCGGACGCCAGCAGGGGCACGAGGCCCGGAACGCCGTCGGCACGCGCCCGCAGCCGTGACCCGCCGAGTGCCGCACCCCAGGGAACCAGACCGAGATGCGGGTCCCCCGCGTCGAGTGCGGAGTTCGCCGCATGCTCGCGCAGGTCGTCCGCCGTCTCGTTCCCGGTGGCGAGGGCCGTGCCGTACCAAACGATCAGGCCACGCGTCGCGGTGTCCGCATCGGCCCAGGGGGCGAGGCGAGCGGTGACGGCTTCGGCCGTCGTGCGGTCCGCGTCGCTGCCGGTGTGCCGGGCCCGGAGCCAGAGGAGCCCCGCCCAGAAGCCACCGGTCCACGATCCTCGCCCCGTGGTCTTCCACCGGCCGTCCGCCGGATCCGCGTACAGGGGAAAACGGGCGCCCACCTGCTCGGTGGTCCGACCAACGCGCTGGAGCAGAAGGCCGAGGGCGTCCTCGGCCCATCGCAGTGTGGTCACGCCGAAGCACCCGTTCTCGTACGGCGGTCCCGCAGAGCCCACGCGAAGGCGACGCCACCCGCGACGGCGAACTCCACGGCGACCAGGATCCAGCCTTCGCCGTACCGGCCGCGCTCCGCGAGCAGTCCGAACAGCGGCGGTCCCACGGCGAAACCGGCGAAGAACCCGGCGGCGACCAGAGCGGAGTCCTGCCCGGCCCTGCCGGGCGCGGAGCTCTGCATCACCAGCACCATCGAGACCGCGTTGCCGGACACGGCGAACACCCCCACCGCGACGGCCGCCACCCATGCGAGGGGCGCGACGTGTTCGGCCGCGGCCAGGAGTACGGCCGATCCGACGGCCCCGCTCGCGAGCAGGCCAGGCAACCACTGCGCCCGCCCGGGCGTGGCTGCCCGGGACCAGCCGACGCGGCCGGCGATCCCGGCGATGCCGAGGACCGCGACCAGCGAGCCAGCCAACGTCGGCCCCATGTCGAGGCGTTGGGTGCCGAACAGGGCCAGGTAGGTGTTGACGGAGGCGATGCCCGCGCCCAGGAAGAGCGAGAAGGCCGCCAGCCAGGGCACGGGGCTGTCGGGACCGGACGGTATCCGGACGGCGGCGCCCTTCGGGGGCGCGTCGGCCGGCAACGCTCGCCAGGCCCACAGGGCCGCGAGCAGCGCCGCTCCGGCGGCCACCCACACCGCGCCGCGCCATCCGAGGAACCCCGCTGCCGCGGCGAGCGGCAGGCCGGCCGCGAAAGCGCCCAGCTGGACCCCGGACTGCTTCGCACCGGTCACCGCACCCCGCTTCCGTGCCGGGACCGCGGCCAGGATCGCCTTGTTCGTCGCCGGGTTGGCGAGCGCCTGCGGCAGGCCTCCGAGCGCGACGGCCGCAAGGAGCAAGCCGGGCCCAGGGGCCGCGCCGATCAGGGCGAGCGCCACCGCCGACACCACGAGCAGCGCCACGAGGGCGCGCCGGGGTCCGGTCCGGTCCACGATCCGGCCACCGACAGGTGAGAGGGCGGATGCCGTGCCGAACCCCACCGTGGTGGTCAAGCCAAGGAGCGTCGCCGACACGCCGAGCCCGTCGACGAGGCGCGGACCAAGTGCTCCGATCAGGAAGAGCTGCATCATCGAGAAAGCCATGGCCGTCGTCAGCAGCGCGGTCAGCCCTCGCACCGCGCCGCGGCCGGCATGGGCCTCGGCCGATGCGCCCGTACCTGCGGTCCTCACGTGATGCCCCTCCCCGCGCGACGCCCGGGCCGTCCGTCGTCCTCGAGAAGTCGTCTCAACCGGGCCGGAAGTTCCGGAAGTTCCCCAGGCAGTCTTGTGGGACGCGCCACAGTCACGTAGTCATGTCCCGACCAGTCGAGGGGGCGGGCCCTCAGGACAGCCGTCCCCGCCCTCATGCCTCCGGAGAGGGGTGCAAGGATGGGCGCGCCATGACACCAGGCCGATGTTCGCGAGGAGCGCGGGCCGCGACGTTCGCGGCCGTCTGTGTGCTGCTCGCGGCCACCGGCCACATCCTGATGTCGGGGCGGGCCGTGCCCGGTTGGACGTTGTCCCTCGCTTTCGTGGGGACCGTGTCCTTAGCCTGGATCCTCGCGGGCCGCGAGCGCGGTCTCTTCGCCGTCACCGTGGCCACCATCGCCGTTCAAAGCGTGCTGCACCGGGCATTCTCCTGGTCCCAGCCGGACAGCGGCCCTCCAGCGAACGCGCCGCATGCGGCGATGGATCACGCGCACATGGACCACTCGGCAATGGACCACTCGGCCATGGGTCACTCAGCCGTGAGTCACCCGGTCACGGGTCACTCGGTCATTGACCACTCGATCATGGGCCACTCGGCCACGGGTCTGGAGATCGTCTCGCAGGCCGGCACGGCAATCGCCGAGGCGCCCGCCGCGCACGACATGACGGGCATGTCCTCGTCCTTCGGAATGCTGTCGGCGCACCTGCTCGCCGCGCTCCTGAGCGGCCTGTGGATGGCCTACGGCGAGCAGGCCGCGTTCCGTCTGCTGCGGGCCCTGCCGCTCGGGCTGTTCCGGCCGCTGCGCCTCCTGATCGCCGCCGTCGTTCCCGTGGGACTGGACCGACCTCTCCTCCGGACCTTTCGCGCCGGTGACGAGCGCGCTCCCCGGCGGCTCCTCCTTGCCCATTCCGTCATCTCCCGGGGTCCCCCGCAGGCACTCGCTGTCCTCTGACAGCCGGCTCCCCGAGCTCGACGGCACAGATCCGTCGCTCGGGCATCGGCCATGCCGTTCCGGCAGGCCGTACCAGCTCACCGGCGCCGCCGTACGAGCGGCACCGGACTCCCCCTGCCTCGTAAGGACTTGTGGCGATGACTCCTGCCCCCCACGCCCTCCACCAGGGACCGACGAAAGCGTCCCGCTCCGCGCATGCGCCCGACGCCGACACCGACGCGGCGACGACCCTGCTCGCCCTGGCGGCCCGGGACGGCGACCCGGTCAAGGCCGATCTCTTCGTGCGCGCCCTGCACCGCGACGTCTGGCGGTACGTGGCCTACCTCAGCGCCGACCGCCAGGCGGCCGACGACCTCACCCAGGAGGTCTTCCTCCGCGCGCTCGCCGCGCTGCCCCGGTTCCAGGGGCGTTCCTCGGCCCGTACCTGGCTGCTGTCCATAGCCCGCAGGACCGTGGTCGACAGCCTGCGGCATGCGGCCGCCCGGCCCCGCCTGTCCGACCGCGACGACTGGCAGACGCAGGCCGAACACACCCAGCCACGTGGGCTTCCCGGTTTCGAGGACGGCATCGCACTGGCCGAACTCCTGGCCGCCATCCCGGCCGAGCGGAAGGAGGCCTTCGTCCTCACCCAACTCCTGGGCCTGCCCTACGCCGAGGCCGCCGCGGCCATCGGCTGTCCCATCGGCACCGTCCGCTCACGCGTCGCCCGGGCCCGGGCCTCACTGACCGCCCTGCTGCGCGGAGATGAGGACCCGGTGGCGCAGCCGGCACCCGCCTCGCACGGCAGCCTGCCGGCACACAAGCGGTTCACACGGGCGCCCGCCCTCGCCTGACCTCACGCGTCACATCCGCGCGGCGGGGCAGGGATCGCGAACAACCGCGGTCCCTGCCCCGGCCCGCTCAAGTACGGCGGAACCGAACCGCCCGACCGTACGACTCCTCCTGAGGGGCGGCCCGCCGCCACCTGGTCCGTACGACATGTCATGGAGAGACGGCCGATGGACAGGCCCCAAGAATCCTCGTCTCGTACGGGAAGGGCGGTCCGAAGGATCTCGCCGCCCGTTGCGTTGGCGGGCTTCCTCCTGCTGCTCGCTTTGGTCTTCATGGGGTCGTACGCGCTCGGATCTGTCGTGGGGGGGCGCGGCGCCCCCCCAGCACACGCCGGCAGCAGCCCCACGCCCCCACACCAACACCCACCAAGCGGGCCCCCCCGGCCGCCCCCCCCCC